>CAYQTP010000053.1:0-6739 GCA_964420475.1 uncultured Gammaproteobacteria bacterium | reverse complement strand
AATTCTATTTCAACAAGTTTTTTTTCAACCGCCCTTTTAACAATACTCTCCTCAAAAAAACCGGAGATCATCTTGGGAAACAAAGTGATTATTGAGATTTTCATTGATATAATTATACTAAATGAAAAAACTAATCTTGAGCTCTATTCGTTTTTACCAAAAAACCCGTTTCTTCCACGGAGCGTTGGCCCGGCAGTTATTTTTGACTGACCAGGCCTGCCGTTTTACTCCCACCTGTTCCGAATATACTTATGAAGCGGTAAAAAAATATGGCGCAGCAAAAGGATTATTGATAGGCTTACGAAGAATTATCCGCTGTCATCCATGGAGCCGGGGCGGTTACGATCCGCTTTTATAGCAACTATAAATAGACCGGTCCAAATAATAAAAAAAACCAGACTTATTCTTTTGCCGATTTCAAACGGTTGGGAAATAAAATGAAGTCTGATTTGATGATTTCCGGCGTTAACAAATATTGCTCTCTGATTGATGTTGGCCGGATAAATTTTTGCCTGTTTGCTATCAATTAAAACTTGCCATCCGGGATAGAAACTGTCGGCAATTACCAAGATGCTATCTTGATTATTTTTTACATTAATGATTATTTCTTCATCTGTATCTTTTATCAGGTCAATTTTATTTGTCGACTGCTCAGGTATCTTTTTTGCAAAATCCCCTTCAATTACCACACTGGTAGACGGATCAAAATTTTTTGAACTTATTATTTTTAAGGCCTGATTCACATCTTTAACGGCAGAATAATCACCGACAAACCGTATCCTGGGTAAATATTTAATGTTCTCATATATATAAAATGAGGGCCAAGTTTTAGATGCTGGAGGAGAAATTTCTTTAACTGGAATAAGGTCGGGGTCGGAAAATTGAAAAGGAGAAATTAAAAAACGGGTGCTGGTCAAGTTAAGGATCTTTTTATGAAGAGGGGTGGATATGGCAGTATAGTTGTCCAGGTCCCCTTTCGCTTCATTGATAAGAAGCGATTGAATTAATTTTTCCCTTTGAGTCAGCAAGGCAAAATATACCCCCGTTTGAGTCTGGCCGTATAAAAGATTAAGATCGGCATCAAGACTGTTTTTGGCAAAAAGATAATATGATGTATCCTGCCACCCCTTAGTTTGCAGTTCTTTTATATAAGGCCAGCTTCCTCCTGATTGATAAATTCTTCCCGGCTTGTCTTTTAAAAAAATTGACGATTCCGGCGGCTCAAGAAGATCTTTAACCAAAACCGTCGGATGATATAAATATAAAAAAATCAGACTTGATAAAAAAACAAAAATTACTAATATAAATTTAACGGCTGCTATATTAATTTTTTTCGGATGCCACTTTTCCAAACCATAACCTGCCAAAATTGATAGCGAAAAGATCATTAAAACCAAAAAACGGGCCGGGATCTGAAAAAAATTGAAAGGCGGAAAATGGTAAACAAATGAAATTGGTGAATATCTTCCTAAAACCAAAAGGGTGGAAATAATTAATAAAAAAATAATTGCTTTTTCATATTTTGATTTTTTTGCTTTGTTAAAAACCCCAAAAAAAACCAAGATTAAAGGGATTATTCCGAGATAACCGGCTTTTTCCCAGAAAATATCCAGTCCTTGTTGGTTAAATAGTTTATAACTAGCGTCAGCCGGATTGCCAAAAATAAAAGGATAAATTAATGTTAAAAAATATTTTGGAGAAAATGACTGGGTGGTCGTATCGTTAAAGGAAAGCCCCTGGCTGCGGACAGAATAAGATTTAAATTCGAGTGCCGGTATAATCTGAACACTGGCCATAGCTATTCCAAAATTTATAGCGATTATCAAAAATAAAATTCTCTTAGATTTATCAGTAAATTTTTCCTTCTTAATCACTATTAAGTAAGAAGACAGGATCATCACCCCCAATAAAGTAATAAAAATATACTGCAGATGGCCGATAAAAATCTGTTGACAAATAACAAAGGCCAGAAATAACGCATCTTTTATATTAGGTTTATCAACTATCTTTAGGGCTAATAAAAAAACTAAAGGAAGAAAACAGGATGAAATAAAAACAGAAATATGTTGAATCCGAAAAATAAATATTCCTGAAAATGAAAAAACAACGGCAGTAAACACAGAAACAGACCGGGATAACTTTAAATATCTGGCAAAACCATAGGTTGACAAAAGAGCAATTAAGGTAAATGATAAATATAGAAGATTTAATGACTGGGCGGCAGGAAAAAAAGATAATAGAATATAATCGATTATATTAAAGATGCTAAGCTGGCCACTGGCCAGAAGCGGAATACCGGTCCCCACCTGACTGGTCCATAACGGAATTTTATGTAATTTAATTAATTGTGCCAATAGATAACGAGAAGAAAAGGTATTGACAATATCGGAGCGACCCAAGTCCTGGGTAAAATAAACTGATGATTGTGGAAAAAATAAATTAGCAAAAAAAATACCGGCTAAAATAAAAAAAATAATCAAAGGTAGAAACTGACAGATTATTTTTTTCATATAAGTACTATTTCTGATATAAAATTACATCGTTTTTTTTAATAACCGGTTTTAAAAATTCGTATTTCAACTTTTTTGATTGGGCAATTTCTTGTTCATCAAGACCAAAAAACACCCAGGAGGTTTTTGTTTTATTCAAAAAAGATCGCGCTTCATCGTCGGTCATTGTGCCGCTGAAAAATTTGTTTACTTTCCGAATCCGATCATTAAAGTTTGGCGTTTGAAACTCATGGCCTGCCCAAACCCTTTTTGTCGATTGGGCCGGGATAAGATTGGCTATCCGATAAGAGGCCAGAACCCCCTGCTCATTTTTCCCCTTTAAGCGAAGGTAATTTATAACCTCTCCCTCATCGGCAGACAGATATATCCAGCGGTTTTCCGGACTTTCATTTAAACGTCTAAAAAATGTACTAAAAGAAGTGAAATTACTAATAACAATTAGTATCACTGCTAAAGAAATATAGTTTAGATTGAATTTTTTTGCTAACCAACTCAGGCTTTTCACTGCCAGTATTACGACAGGAAACCATAGGCCGCGGATCAACAGCCTCTGAAATCCAAAAGGCAGATAAATAATCATCCAGCCAAAGATAAACCAGATTTTAAAAAAATTATCTTCTTTACTGTCTGTTTTGGAAAATAAACCGGCCAATGTAAGCGGGAACAACACCCCCCAGCCTAAAACTGCAAGTAATGGAGCTGGTGAACTTTGTACCTGTTGTATCAGCCCTGAAAAACCTGGGTTATCGATCAGGCTTTTACCGATAACTAAGAACCAGGCTGCTCCAGATAAAAGAAGAAGGATCAGAATTTTAAAATATTGAGTTGAATTATTTTTTAACCAATAAAAAATACCATAACTAAAAAAAATTACAATTAAAGTTAAAAAACTATAAGGGTGAAAAAAAGACATTAAAAAAGTGCTGAGCGCACCTAGTATTAATAATTTGTTTTTTTTTATTTTTATACCCTGCCAAAAAAGACCGACCGCCAAAAGAAACAAACTGAGACTAATTGCCTCATGAGGACGGCGGAAGGCACTTTCTAAAGTAAATCCCGGTTGACCCAGATCGGGTAAAACCAACTGAGGAAAAAACAACCAGCCTAAACCGCCGCCAAAGATAAGTAAGATAAAAATGATTGTTTTTTCTTTTTTTTCTCTAATAAAAACTCCCAAAAACCACCAAATAATAATTCCTAAAATAAAGCTAAAAAAAACTGCCGCCAGATGGAAAGATAATGAATTGGATAAATTCAAAAATCCCGTTAACCTCCCGATTAACACATATGCGGTATATACCAACATCGGTTTTTTTGACTGGGTGTCATACAGATTTGGAAATGTCAATCCGCCCCTCTTTCCCCAACCTATTGCACTGAAGTAAACATTATGGTCCCATGGGTCAAACCAAGACGCCTGTCCCGTATACCATTTATTAGCCGGTTTTGTTAAAGATTTTATTAGGTCTGGCCCGCGATTTAATAAATTAACGGTAAAAATTACTATCAAAATTAGAACAATAGTCGAACAGCAAAGTTTTACTCTATTGGGCATGTTTTAACATTATAATATAGAAGTAATGAAGAAAATTGCCGTTATTCTTTTTTTAATACTTGTTTTTTCTACCGGTTTTTTACCTGTCAAAGATACTGATTTCGGTTGGCATTACAAATGCGGTAAAGAATTTTTAACTACCGGCTCATTATGTATTAAAAATAATTTTTCGTATTTTTTACCAAATTATCAAGCTTACTATACGGGACATTTATACGATATTATTATTTCTTTTATTTATGATCATTGGGGGTTTTTGGGAATAAGTTTTACCGGATCTATTATCTTTACTTTAGCTGCTTTAGTATTCATCAAGCTCTTTAATAAAATCAAACTTGGTCTTATGGCTTATTTTGTTTCTTTTGTTTTGTCTTCTACCACTTTAAGTTTAGGCTTCCGACCGCAGATCATAACTTATTTATTTTTTTTAGTTTTACTTTGGTTATTAAAAGAAAAAAATAACAGACTGTTCTTTTTAGTTCCGGTTTTATTTTTATTTTGGGTAAATCTGCATATCGGATTCTTTATTGGGTTTTTTGTTTTGATTTTCTATATTTTTTGTAGAAATAAATATCTTAATCTATCTCAAAAACTGCTGATTATTTTAATTTCGTTTTTAACGACTCTGATCAATCCGTTTGGAATAAATGTCTATCGGGAAATTTTTAATCACTTAACTTCTCCTCTTGGTCAAATGATCGCCGAATGGGTAAAACCACCACCCTCTCATCAACTTATAATTATCTTCCTTACCATTATCGGATCAATTGTTATATTTAAGCAAAAATCTGTTAATTTTTACAATTTATTACTCTTGATTTTTTTCGGTCTTTTATCTTTAAATGCCCAAAGAAATCTGCCTTTTTTTTATCCGGTATTCTTTTATGTTACCCAAGATTTATTAAATGGCTTAAAAAATTTAGACCGGATCCGTTATGAGATATTTATTCCTGTTTTACTTTCAATCATTATTTTTGTTTATATTATTCATGTTCCTAAAACAATAAAATTTGATACTTCTTGGACCGAATACTGCCAAAAAGGCCAGATAGTCTTACCTTGTCAGGCAATAAAAAAATTTCCTCAATTGACCGGCAATGTCTTTAATGCATATGAATGGGGTGGATTTTTAATTTGGCAAAAACCAGAAATTAAGGTATTTGTCGATGGAAGAATGCCGGCCTGGAAAGATGAAAACGGAAAAAGCCCGTACCAGGTTTTTTTGGACATAATTCAAACGCAGTCCGGATGGAACGAGAAATTAAATAAATGGAAAACCGATTACCTTTTAATTACTAATGGCAGTTATCTTGACCTCTTATTAAAAAATGGGGTTAACAAATACAATTGGCTTGAAGTCTATCGCGACGACACCGCCGTCATATATAAGAATAAAAACTAATCCGACTATTTATTTTCAACTCTTGCTTGCGATACTTTTTTTGCTCTGGTCATTAAAGTGTCTTGAGCGGTTTTAACGTTTTCCGGTTTTCCCATCCAGGCTTTCAAAGCCTCCTGTTGAAGAGCTCTTCCAAAAGAATAACTTAACTGCCACGGTAAACCATGATACATTGCGTTCATTGTTTTTAAATATTCTGTTGATTGGTCGGGAGTTAAACCGCCTGATAGAAAGACGATTCCGGGTACTTCTGTGGGAACCGTCGCCTTTAATGTTTCAACCGTCAGCCGGGCAATCTCTTCTGCTGCAACTTGATTTGATGATTCTTTTCCCGGAAGCACCATGTTGGGTTTTAATAACATACCGTCAAGTTGCACTCCAAATTGTTTTAACCAATGAAAGACATCTTCAAGAACTTGTTGCGTCACTTCATAACTCCGATTAATATTATGAACACCATCCAAGACCAATACCTCCGGTTCAACGATGGGAACCAGTCCGGCTCTCTGGGAAAGAATTGCATATTCTGCCAGTCCAATAGAATTAGCTGTAATAGCTGCAGGTGTTGGCATCTTTTCGCCGATCTTATAGACGGCCCTCCATTTGACAAAAACCGCCCCTATATTTTTATATTCCAATAATCTTTCTTCCAGCTTATCCAAACCCTGGGTAAAGGTTTCTTCCTGTTCATTAAATTTAACCACACCCTTATCAACTTTAATGCCGGGATAGATATTTTTGGATCGAAGTAAATCGGCGATCATCTTCCCCTTCGGCAGAGGTTCCCGCAATGTTTCATCAAATAATATTATTCCGCTGATCGCCTCTTCTATACCTTGAGCTTCTGCTATTATTTCTCTCCAGCGGGACCGATTTTCCTGGGTTGAAGTAACTCCGATCACCTCTAATCTTTTTCCCATGGTTTTCACGCTTTCATCAGCGGCCAGTATTCCCTTTTTAGGAGCAACTAATTCCCGGGCAACTTTTGCTAAAATATTTTCACCTGAATGATTATTAATCATATTTATTGATAATTGATAACCAGAAATATTTTATCATTACTAAATAGACAAACACAAGTTTATTTAGTATATTTATCAATATTAAACCATGGATAGAAACCTCGCCCTAGAATTTGTTAGAGTGACAGAGGCGGCTGCTATAGAGGCAGCCCGCTGGACAGGTCGCGGTGATAAAAAAAAGGCTGACGGTGCAGCCGTAAATGCAATGAGGGCTCGTTTTAATCAAATTTATTTTTCCGGAACCGTTGTTATC
>CAYQTP010000052.1:0-6746 GCA_964420475.1 uncultured Gammaproteobacteria bacterium | reverse complement strand
CCACTACTGGGACTAACTCGTAGTAGTTCCTCACTTCGTATCGGAAACTACGAGTTGAGTTTCACCACCAAGGCTGATTACCAGCTCTTATATTATAGACTATTCAGAGAAGATTTTTAATTATATTATTCTTAAACACCGATGATTTTTTTTAATTGGTTAAGGGAGGTGTCATCATAAATTGAGATAGGTAAGACGTTTTTGTTAAATTTGGTTAGTTCTTTAACTTTTTTCTCAACTTCGACTTTATCGATCAGATCGATTTTAGTTAATAAAATTATCGATTTTTTTTCGGGAAGCTGGGGATTATAACTTTTTAATTCATTGACAACCGTATTATAATCTCTGACAATATTTTGGGATTCAACCGATATGCAGTGAAATATCAGGTTGACCTTTTCTATATGTTTCAAAAATTTAATTCCCAGACCTTTTCCGGCTGAGGCACCTTCAATCAAGCCCGGAACATCGGCAATAATTTTCCCGTTATAGACACCCAGGTTTGGTTCAAGGGTGGTGAAAGGGTAGTCGGCAGTTCTCACGTTGGCAGCTGTTAATTTATTGAGCAGACTGCTTTTGCCGGCGTTTGGCAGCCCGATCAGTCCGAAATTAGCGATCAGTCTGAGTATTAATTTAAATTTTCTTTCCTGCCCTTCCCTGCCCGGTTCGGCATTCTTGGGAGTTCTGTTGGTTGAAGTCTTAAAAGCAACGTTTCCCAATCCGCCAATACCTCCTTTGCAAAGTAAATATTTTGGACTTTTCTCATCAATCGTAATTTCCTGGTTTGTCGTAATATCAATAATTGTTGTACCGACAGGCATCTTAAGGTACAAATCTTTGCCGTTAAGCCCGGTTCTTTTGTTTGGTCCGCCCGGCCCGCCGTTTTCAGCAATATATTTTATGACCTCGGTAAATGGCTTAAGATGGGTAAGATTAGAAGTAGCTATCGCATAGACATCACCGCCGGATCCGCCGTTGCCGCCTGAGGCGCCTTTTCTATTTCTGAAAAAAGCCACTTTACCGGCACCGCCATGTCCGCCTTTAACCATAATTTCCGCTTCATCTATGAACATAGTTTAGGTAATTTCCAGCTGAACACCTTTAATCTTCAAGTGTTGCAGGGCTTTTATTGTGAGAACTCTTCCTCTGGAAGTTTTTTTAATGAAGCCCAAGCGCAGTAAATACGGCTCAATGAACTCTTCTACGGTTCTTTTATCTTCAGAAATTGAAGAGGCAATTGTCTCAACACCGATCGGAATATTATTAAATTTTTTTCCTAAAATTTCTAGATACTGCTTATCTATTTCGGTTAATCCCACTTCGTCGATCTCCAGTAAAGTAAATAATTTATCTAATAATTTTTTATCGATTTCTTTATGTTTGTCCACTTCAAAGACATCGCGCGCCCTCTTTAAAATCCTGTTAGCCAGCCGGGGAGTCCTGCGGGCACGAAGGGCAATCTCATGGGCTGCCTCAACCGTCACCGGAATTTTCAAAATTTTTGAAGAGCGGATAATAATTCTTTCAATTTCATCTTTATGATAATAATCCAGACGAAGCAACAGTCCAAAGCGATCGCGAAGCGGGGCCGATAGAAGAGCTAGTTTCGTCGTTGCACCAATAATAGTTATTCTAGGAACAGGCAGGCGGACCGTCCGCGCCGATGGTCCCTGGCCGATAATAATATCAAGAGAGTATTCTTCCATGACGGGGTAGAGCATTTCTTCAACCGGTTTGGGCAAACGGTGAATTTCATCAATAAAAAGAACATCATTATCCTTAAGGTTTGTTAAAATGGCCGCCAGATCGCCGGTTTTAGTAATTGTTGCTCCAGAAGTCACTTTAATCTCACCTTTAAGTTCATTGGCAACAATATAAGCCAAAGTAGTTTTTCCAATACCAGGCGGACCATAAAAAAGAATGTGCTCTGACGGTTTGCCTCTTTTATTGACAGCGTCAATAAAAAGCTTCAACGTCTTAACAATATTTTTTTGACCAATATATTCTTCAAGTAATTTTGGACGAAGGCTTTCCTCGTTTTTATTAATGACCATTGATCTTATTATAACAGTTACTTATGGAGAGCTATTTAGAATTTTTTTTTAATGCTTCCTTTATTTTTTCTTCAACCGATAAATTTTTTGGCAGTTTAGAAAAAATTTTCTTTGCTTCGTATGACTTATAACCCAAAGAAATAAGGGCGCCGATGACGGTCTGGTCGTCATCTGACAAAACCATATTTTTCATATCAAAATCCGCTTTGAACTTAGAAGATAGTTCCAAAATTATTTTCATAGCGGTTTTTCTTCCTAATCCGGGAACTTTTGTCAAGGTGTCGACTTCATTTGATGTAACCGCACTGACAATTTCTTCTGTTTTTAATGATGAAATAACTGTAAAGGCTGTTTTCGGGCCTACGCCGGAGACAGTTAACAAAAGCAGGAAAAAATTATGCTGCCGTTTGGTTTCAAAACCAAAAAGAACCAGAGCGTCATCGCGTACCTGCAAATAAGTATAAAGTTCTATCGGAGAACCAAGAGGTATTTTGGAAATAAGAGACGGAGTAATATAAGCTTGATAGAAAACACCTCCCTGAGTTTCTATTAAACCCACACTTCCATCGATTTCAGATAGTTTTCCTTTGAGTTTGCCGATCATATAAATTTTACTAACTGAGTTTCAGTTCTTTCTCAATGTCTAATAGTCTATTATATTTGGTGACGTTTTCCGAATGAACCGGCGGACCGAATTTAATAAAATCTGATTGAAGGGCGACGCTTAAATCCGCCACAAAATCATCATTGGTTTCGGCGTGGCCGGAACAGATGATAAAGCTCATATTATTAGTTTTTAAATTAATGATTTGGCTGAACAGATCGGTAACCGTCCCGATCTCATTGAGTTTCAGAACAGCAGTTGAAACCTGCTTAAACAAGCTGCTTCTTTTACTGGCGAGATAAAAATCGGTCCTAATATCTTTAGAAAAATCTTTATGAGCCAGCCAGTCATTTTCCTCCAATGGATCAATAATCACCAAAATCAGATATTTTTTGATTATTTCTTTAATAAATTTGATATATTCTTCGCTGCTTAATGGCTGCTCTTTATCTTTGACCGTATAATGATGCTGATTATAATATAAGCCGGCTTGAAAATTAATACTGGCAAAGATATCCTGGCCGAAATGTAGACCCATTGACTCAATTGACTGCTTCATTCCGTCAAGGACATCAAGATTGGTATAAAATTTCATTTTATAAAGCTTTCGTATATTGTGATAGAGGTCAACGCTTATTTGGTAGGATTGATGATAAGGAAAAGCCGAAGATGGAAAGATCAGAAACTCTTTAAAATCCAAAGCCGTTTGTCCTCCTTTGGCCCCGGTTAACAAAGTAAAAAGCGGGGTCGGCAGTTTTTTTAGATCAAGAGTCAGGTGGGAAGTTTGGATAAATTTGGTGTTGAGATATTTGTACAGGGGCTGACCGGAGATCAAAGCTCCGGCATTTGCGGCCAGTTTTGAAATTAGAGAGATTGTATTGACACCTAGACGGCTTTTATCTTTAGTGCCATCAGATTTTACCAGCCAGTTATCTATCTCTGTCTGTTTGAGCGGGGAAACTCCGCTGAGTTTTGGACTTAAAAGATCATTAACATAGGAAACAGCTTTTTTGACACCAAGACCGTTGTAACGGTTTTTGTCACCATCACGAAGTTCCTTGACCGGAAGATCAAGTTCAGGATCGAGTGAAGAAATATTTGAGATAACAAAATGGCCATCATCTAAAAATAGTTTGCCTTGAAGAGTGGGATATCCGAGAGAATTTATTATCTCATTAGCAACTATTTTTTTTATTACAGCCATAAATTCATTCTAATATAAAATAAAAAAATAATGAAGTACTATTTTTTATTTTTTTCCTTGAAGAGCTTATGTTCAACATTAAAAACAATTTGCCGGGTCCTGTCGATCGCATCAGGTGTAACGGAAAGACTGGTAATGCCGGCTTTTACCAATTTCTCGGCGATTTCCGGATAGTCGGAGGGCGCCTGACCACATACCGAAGAAGTGATTCCAAATTTTTGGCAGGTCTTAACAATATATTCTAAAATACTAAGAACGACCGGCGTCCGTTCATCATAGACGTTTGCTACTTCTTCAGAATCCCGGTCAACTCCCAATAGCATCATTGTTAGATCATTGGTGCCGATTGAAACACCGTCGATTCCGATTTTAATAAACTCTTCCAAATTCAAAGCGCAGGAAGGAACCTCGACCATAATCCAGAGCTTGAATTCCGGATAGTTTAACATACCGGTTCTTTCTACCATCTGTTTGATTTTGATCAGCTCCCAGGGAACACGGACAAAGGGAATCATCAGATGAAGATTGCGGTAGCCTTTTTCCCAGATCTTTTTAAGCGCTTTTAACTCCATCTCAAAGACATCGGGATTAGCAATATAGCGATAGGCGCCTCTAAAACCTAGCATAGGATTTTCTTCATGCGGTTCAAATTCTTTACCGCCTTTCAGATTACGATATTCGTTGGTTTTAAAATCGGTCGCCCGGTAGACAACCGGCCGCGGCGAAAAAGGGGCGGCAAATCTTAATATTTCTTTTGATAATCTATTAATAAAAACATCCTGTTTTTTTTCTTTGATAAATTGTTTCGGATGCATGCCGATTTCCGCGATGACAAACTCAGCCCGAAGAAGTCCGATACCGTCAACATGCATTTTAGCAACTTTAATTGCCTGATCAGGCTGAGCTAAATTTGTATAGATTTTGGTTGCCGTATGCAGTTTCTTTATTTCAGTCTTCGCTTGTTTTCCGGAAGAGTTTGAAATATTTTTTCCTTTATAGATTTCGCCTGTCAGACCATTCACCGTTATTACCATTCCTTCCTGTAAAATTTTTGTCGCTCCCTCTGCTCCAACGATGGCGGGAATTCCCAATTCCCGGGAAACTATCGCGGCATGAGAAGTCCGACCACCCTTTTCCGTAACAATGGCAGCCGCTTTTTTCATCGCCGGAACATAGTCGGGGTTAGTCTGAGGGGCGACTAGAACATCGCCTACTTTAACTTTACCGATTTCATGAGGAGACATGATTATTTTAACCAAGCCAACGCCAATTCCAGGTGAAGCCGGTGAACCGGACAAGATTAAACGCAACTGTCCGTGATCATTATTGTTGGAAATTATTTTATGAGTGGTTGTGATCGGTCTGGATTGGATAATATAAACATTATTTTTTTCGATTGCCCATTCTATATCCTGAGGAAAATAATAGTGATTTTCGATATCACGGACAAGCAGGGCGAGTTTGATTATCTCCTGATCAGTCAGTTTGATCAAAGATCCGGCTGCCCCTAGTCCGACCTCCTTATTACTGATATTTGATTTAACGTATTTGACGTTCTGTTTTTTTATCTCTTTTTTTGTAATGACAAGTGATCTCTTATCAATTTCGTAGTGGTCCGGGGTGACTTTTCCCTGAACGATATATTCGCCTAAACCAAAAATTGCCTCGATAACGATCCTATTTTTATCATTGGTGACCGGATCGATGGAAAAGGCAACCCCTGATTTTTCCGATTCGACCATTCGCTGAACCACCACGGCCAAGCCGACCTTGCTATGGTCAAATTTCTGCTGATGACGGTAATAAATCGCCCTCTGGGTAAAAAGCGAGGCATAACATTCCTTAACTTTTTTAAGGAGGTAGGCTTCACCTTTGACGTTAAGATAGCTTTCCTGCTGTCCGGCGAAAGATGCGGTCGGGAGGTCCTCGGCCGTTGCCGATGATCTGACAGCGACCAAGGGGGACCTATAAATTGACTTAACTTTTGACAGACCTGTAGTCAAGAAAGATCCGTTATTTTTAAAATATTTATTTTCCTTAATTTCCAAGTTTTCATAATAATTGATGATATCTTTTACAAGATACTTTGGAAGGTCCGAAGATATTATAATTTCACCAATATGTTTTGAAGCCTGTGCCAGTTCATTGGAATTTTCATAATTAAGTTTTGAAAGCAGAGACATTATTTTATTTTTTATCCCGGCTTTTTCGATGAAGTCAAAGTAGGCCCTTGCGGTAATAATAAAACCGTAAGGAATCGGCAGAGAAGCACTGACCATTTCGCCTAAATTAGCCCCCTTTCCTCCTACCAACCCGACGTCCGATTTCCCGACTTCTTCAAACCAGACGATTGACTTTTTTTGGGGCATAGAACAAAAATAATGGAGTTTTGAGAGTTTGTCAAGAGATTTAAATACCGTTGACAAAAAAATCATGGTTTGATATTATTTCACTTACCAATGATAAGACAAATTGCTTAAAGGCACTTTGGATGCACAACTTGCACTCCTATCAGCCTCGCGTAAAAATCCAAAAACTAAAATCTAAATTCCAAAAATACAGTCATTTTGTGGTTTGGGATTTGAATTTTGGTGTTTAAGGAGGAAATTGGGCTTTTTAGAGATTGGGCCTATAGCTCAATTGGCTAGAGCGTCGGATTTGCATTCCGAAGGTTTGGGGTTCGACTCCCCATAGGTCCACCGCACTTTAACAATCCGGTTGTTAGTATAAGTAGGCAACATTAAGAATTTTTTGATTAATTTACTGATAAGAGAGATGGGAGAGATTTAATGCCAATGGTGAATGCCTTGGCAGTTTGAGCCGAAGAAGGACGCGTGTTTAAGCGCGAAAACAACGATGAGTCCTTAAATAGACGTTATCAATC
>CAYQTP010000051.1:1522-6871 GCA_964420475.1 uncultured Gammaproteobacteria bacterium | reverse complement strand
TATCAAAAGCCTCATAAATCTTTTTTAAATTGTGACCGTCATCAACAACAATCGTTTTCCAACCAAAAGACTCTATTCGTTTGGCATAAGTTTTTAAATCCCAGCCAAGCATAGTTTCTGTGCTTTGGCCGAGCCGATTCACATCGGCAATAGCAATCAAATTATTGAGTTTATAATATGAGGCAATTTGAACTGCCTCCCAGACTTGGCCTTCAGCCATCTCGCTATCACCCAGTAAAACCCAAATTTTCGGCTCCCTTTTAATTTCTAACTCTTCATTTTTAATTATTAATTTTATACCCATTGCCATGCCCACCCCGGCCGATAATCCTTGTCCTAGAGATCCAGTTGCCACATCAGCATATTTAAATCGAAAGGTCGGGTGACCCTCTAAATCGGAGCTGAACTTCCGGAGCTGCATCATATCTTTATAAGAAATTACTCCGGCCGCCTGATACAGCGCATATATTAATGGAGATGCATGACCTTTGGAAAAAACGACTCGGTCGTTAACCGGATTTTTGGGATCTTTAAGATCAAAGTGATAAAATCCCCCGAAAAACAAAGTCGTCATCAGCTCAACGGCGGATAGGGAAGTTGTCGGGTGACCGGATTTGGCTTCGGTCGTTGAAGTCAAAATATCATAACGGATCAGTTTACAAAGACTTTTTAAATTATCTCCAGATATTTTTACATTCATTATTATGTATAATTATATACTATAAATTATTTATATTAGAAAATAAAATTATGTTAGACAGTCCGGATATAAAACTAACAAATCCTCGTACTCATGGCCATGAAAGCATGATAAAAGATTTAATTAGTCAAGGAAAAACAGAACAAGCCGCAAGAGATGAAATTGCAGCAGGATTTAGGACAATGAGGTCAACGCCAATAAGTAATAAACTATTAATTGAACAAAGACGACAACTACATGAGGCACAATTAAATTCGATGGTTGATCCTTTAACGGGATTGAAAAATAGAAGATATGTGTTTGGAAATGAAAAAGAACCTGATCCTTCAGGCGAATTGAAGAGATTGTTTTTTGAAGCAAAACGGAGCGGGGATCCTTTATCGGTTATTATGCTTGATATTGATAAATTTAAGGATATCAACGATAAATTTAGTCATGAAGCCGGAGATAATGTCTTACAACAATTAGCTTCACTTTTTGAAAAAACAATCAGAGAATCAGATATCGCCGCAAGAATTGGGGGTGAAGAATTCCTTATTATTTTACAGGATACGGATTTAAGTGGAGCAAAAGAATTGGCTGAAAGGATCAGAAAAGCAGTCGAAGTTAAAAATTTAAATCCGGCCGGAACTAATGATAGACCAAACAATTTAACAGTGAGCGCTGGGATTTCCACCTTTACAAAAGAATCAATAAAAATAACTTCGGAAAGAGAATTACTAAATAATGCCGATAAAGCATTGCATTTTGCTAAAGAACGCGGAAGAAATCAAACATGGGAAATACACGAACATAAACCTAATCTTGAAAACAGAAAGTCAATATTTTCAATTTCAAGAGTACCGGATCAGTTTTCCAAAGTTGAAGTGTCGCCAACAGGTAGTCCGAGCTCTTGAGCTTTTAAAACCCGCCGCATAATCTTTCCGCTTCTGGTTTTTGGAAGCTTATCCACAAATTCGATTTCATCAGGGGTGGCAATCGGTCCAATTTTCATTCTCACCTGGATTGCCAACTCTTTTTTCAGATCGTGAGAGGGGGTTACATAATGTGTTAAAATCACAAAAGCCTTAATTGATTCGCCTTTGACTTCGTGAGGTTTGCCGATGACGGCTGCTTCAGCGACTTTTGGATTGGAAACAAAAGCCGATTCCAGTTCGGCCGACCCCAACCTATGGCCGGAAACTTTAATAACATCATCATTGCGTCCGACGACCCAGTAATATCCGTCTTCATCAATCTTGGCCGAATCTCCGGCAAAGTAAACGTCAGGAATTTTTTCAAAATAAGTTTCCTTATATCTTTTGGGATTATTGTAGACATCCAGAAGCATCGCCGGCCAAGGTTTTCTAATAATTAAATATCCCTGAGTATTAGACGGCACTTTGTTTCCTTTATCATCCACCACGTCAGTATCAACACCAAAAAACGGCTTAAAAGCGCTTCCCGGTTTTAATCCGACCGAAGGAAATGGTGTTATCATATGCATCCCAGTTTCCGTCTGCCACCAGGTGTCCATCACCGGTATTTTTTCACGACCGATATTTTTATAAAACCATAACCAAGCTTCCGGATTTATCGGTTCACCAACCGAACCCAAAATTTTCAATGAAGAAAAATCATATTTCTTTATATGCTCCTCGCCGAATCTCATCAAAGCTCTTATGGCCGTCGGCGCCGTATAAAATTTAGTCACTTTATATTTATCGATCAGTCTCCACCAGATTTCAATGTCGGGGTAGTCAGGTGTTCCTTCATATACGAACGTAGTTATTCCATTGATCAGCGGGGAATAGAGAATATAGGAATGGCCGGTGATCCAACCGGCATCAGCAGTCGACCAGAAAATATCATCGGGCTTAATATTAAAAATAAATTTTAAAGTGATATAAATTCCAACCATGTAACCGCCGTGAGCATGAATGATTCCCTTTGGTTTGCCGGTCGTTCCTGAGGTATAGAGAATAAAAGCCGGGTCAGTCGCCTCCATGATTTCGGTGGGGCAGACAGTGTTTTGTTTGGCGATTAGATCATTCCAATCAATTTCCCGATTATTCGCGCTGGTTTGAGAATCCTTAAGTCGTTTAACTATAATGATTTTTTCAACATTTTTTAAATCTTTAATAGCTTCTTCAACATTTTTTTTAGATTCAATAATTTTTTTCCCATAAGGATAACTATTGGTGCAGATGAGAATTTTTGCTCCGGCGTCTTCGATCCGGTTTTTTAAAGCATCGGCCGAAAAACCGCTGTAAACAACAGAATGGACAGCTCCGATTTTTAAGCAGGCAAGCATAGCAATAAACTGCTCGGGAATCCGGGGAAGATAGATCGTGATTTTATCACCTTTTTTAACGCCTAAGGATTTCAAACCGTTGGCAAATTTACAAACCTCATCATTAAGTTGTTTATAAGTATATTTTTTTTCAGTTCCATCCTGGGCAATCCAAATTAAAGCGGTTTTTTCAGCAACGTCCGTATTCATCCAGCGGTCAAGAGCGTTATAAACGATATTTGTCTGTCCTCCCACAAACCATCTGGCATAAGGATATTTCCAGTCCAAAACCTTGTTCCAAGGTTTAAACCAGCTAAGTTCTTTAGCAATATTGCCCCAAAAAGCATCAGGATTTTCTATCGATTCTTTATAAAGTCTTTCATAATCCTTAACGTAAGAATTGTTAATTAGTTCCGGGCTTGGTTTAATAAGCATAATTTTAGTTTACACGTTTTTTATTAATAAAAACAAGAGAGATAAATTAAAAAGAAAAAGTCTTTGAGTCGGGAAAATTAAGATCATAAACTTGATTAAGAAAAGGAATAATAAACTTTTTAAAGATAATCTGTATCATCTCTTTTTTTCTTTCAATAGAGAGTCCGTGGGGAATTTCGAAGAGAAAACTTCTCTTTATTCCCTGATCTATTACCCAGTTTTCAAAAGAACCGTCAATAAAATTATCTCTATTGGAAGGTTGGGGACAATAACCATTAACGACTGGATTCAGTTGGACGGTTTCATTCCTGTCAGTTGTATAATCGTCATAACCGGTATAGAGGGTAAAACCATTTTCCGTTAAAGACGAAATTAATGAATTATAAAATGGCAAGATTTCATCAACAGAACTTTCATCAGCATTAAAAGCATCATACATATAAAATGAGTCTGGATCTCTTTCAAAAGTTTCAATTCCACCTCCCTCTTTATCCTGATACCCGTTTTTATCAGTCTCTTCATGAAAAGAAAAAACGTATTCAATCTCGGGATGTTTGACCATAACTTCTTTAATTTCTCTAGCAATCCAATCTCCCTTTTCACCATCATTGAAATATCTATTAGCGTCAATGATTTTATTATCACCTACACCTCTTTTATTTAATTTTAGTGCTGGTCTGTTTGCTCTTAATAATTTTAAACTCGATGGAAAACTATCAGGGCGGTGATTCAGGGCACTATCTAGAAGTCCGCAAATACTTCCTTCATCACCATGTATTCCTGAGAAGAACATATAATGAGGACTTGGTCCGGTAACTTCATAAGTAATTAGTTTTTCGATTGGGATTTTTTGTTCAATCAAAACCATAAGAGAAAATTATATCAAGTAAAATATTTTTATCTGGAAGAATTTATTAATCCCTTGCAAAAACTTTCTGATAGATTATGATATTATTCATACAGAAATGAGTAATCACAAAATTCTATTTAAGAAAACCCAATTTTTAAAAGAATCCTGGGCCTACATTGCCCCGACTTGGGAAGAGATGGGGCAGATCTGCCTTGATTTAGGAGTTGACATTTTAGATAAAGGTAAAAAATTTGACACTTTGATTACTCTGGCTAAAGGCGGTTGGACTTGGGCCCGCACCATGGCTGATATTCTGCAAATTTTCGAACTATCCAGTTTTAAACTGTCTTTTTATGATTCAATGTTGCCGGGAAAAAAATTAGCTAAACCGCTACTGGAAATTCCCTTGGCGATTCCTTTAGCTAAAAAAAGAGTCATCTTATTTGATGATGTTAATGATTCCGGCGAAAGTTTGGAATATGCAATAGATTATTTGAGTCATTTTGGACCCTCTTCGATCACGACGGCAACTTTATTTCATAAACCCCATGCAAAAATAAAACCGGATTTTATCGGATCGGAAACCGATGCCTGGATCGTTTTTCCTCATGAAAGACGGGAGGTGATTGACGGACTGGCGTTAAAATGGAAAAATAACGGTCTTAAAACTAAAGAGATCAGGGAAAGATTGATAAAAATTGGTTTGCCGGAAAAAGAAGTTAATATATTTCTAAAATAATAGATGATTGTTATCGTTGATTTTGGCTCCCAGACAACTCATTTAATCGGGAGAAGGATTAGAGATCTGGGGGTTGCTTCAGAAATAGTTCTTCCTGGAAATGCTTTGTCTGCTATTAAAAATTACAGTCCGCGTGGGATTATTTTATCTGGCGGTCCAGCCTCAGTTTTTGGGAAAGAAGCCCTCTTGGTTGATAAAAAAATTTTTGATTTAGGCATTCCGGTTCTTGGAATTTGTTATGGTCTGGAAGTATTGGGGCAGATGCTTGGCGGGAAAGTCGCCCCCGGTAAAAAGAAAGAATATGGTCCGACAGACTTTAGTTTGAAAAAAAAATGTACACTTTTTTCAAATTG
>CAYQTP010000051.1:563-1512 GCA_964420475.1 uncultured Gammaproteobacteria bacterium | reverse complement strand
AGGAAAAATAAAAAGAATTTCAAAGTATGGATGAGTCATTTTGACCAGGTGATTGAACCACCAAAAGGTTCGGTCGTCATAGGATCGACTCCAGCCGTTCCTGTTGCCGCTTTTGCTGACGAAAAAAGACGGATTTACGGTATTATGTTTCATCCGGAAGTCCATCACACTCAGTACGGACAAGAAATTCTAAATAATTTTGTTATAAAAATCTGCGGAGAAAATCCTCTGGCTGGAGTCAAAAAAATAGAAGAAATCAAAAACTATTTGAAAAAAGAGATTGGCAATAATAAAGCGGTTTGTGCTTTATCCGGAGGAATTGATTCAAGTGTCGCCGCTTTTCTCACTTATCAGGTGATTGGTAAAAACCTGATCTGTTTTTATGTTGATACCGGGATGATGAGAATCGGGGAGACCGATGAGATAATAGATACATTTAAATATAAACTCAAACTACCGCTTAAGGTTATTGACGGAAAGAAAGATTTTCTGACAGCTTTAAAGGGGGTGATCGATCCGGAAATAAAAAGAACCGTTATAGGGAAAACATTTATCAGAATATTTGAAAGAGAGGCCAAAAAATTTGGCGCAAAAATTTTGGTTCAAGGCACAATTTATCCGGACGTGATAGAAAGCCAGGGGACAAAACACTCTCATAAAATAAAAACCCATCACAATGTCGGCGGAATTCCGGAAAAGCACGGTTTTCGTCTGGTTGAACCTTTAAGAATGTTTTATAAAGACGAAGTGAGAAAAATTGCCCGAGAATTAAAATTTCCACCAGAAATGATCACCCGTCATGTTTTTCCCGGTCCGGGAATGGCTGTCCGGCTAATCGGTGAAGTGACGGAAAAAAAACTGGATATTTTAAAAAGAGCCGATGCCATTGTCATTGAAGAAATTAAAAAAGCAGGCTTATATAATCAGATTTGGATGGCCTTTGCTGTTT
>CAYQTP010000051.1:0-553 GCA_964420475.1 uncultured Gammaproteobacteria bacterium | reverse complement strand
ATCCGAGCGATTGAATCAAAAGATACCATGACCTCCGATTGGGTCAGACTTCCTTATGAAGTATTGGCAAAAATTTCCGAAAGAATTGTCACCGAAGTCTTTGAAGTCGTCCGTGTTGTCTACGACATCACCACCAAACCCCCGGCAACAATGGAATGGGAGTGAGTAAAAAAATTCCGATTGCAATGAAAAAAATAATCTGTATAATTTAATAATCATGAAAAATATAACGACTCAAAATTTTTATTTTTACTTTTATACCTGCTCAAGAGCGGGGGATGGCTGTGATTGTTAAAAAGTAAACAATAAATACGACCCCCGCGAAAGCGGGGTTTTTTAATTTTAGGGCATAAATATATGACAAAAAAATTAGTTTTAAAATTTTACTTTTATTTTTATCCAGCTTAGGCGGGAATTTTAACTATGGTTAAAATAAACCCCGCCAAAAGCGGGGATATTTTTTGGTTATTACAAATTTAAAAATTAAAAAAATATGAAAACAAAACAAAAAATTATCATCGCCGGACCTTGTGCAGCCGAATCGATAGAACAA
>CAYQTP010000050.1:1915-6958 GCA_964420475.1 uncultured Gammaproteobacteria bacterium | reverse complement strand
GCCGGAGTTTTGGTCACCCGGCAGTTGATGCCCGTTTTTATAATTACGTTTATCTTATACAACCTCTATTCTTTGATAAACTTCCTTCTTGTCAAAAACGAGGTCGGCAGTCTGTCATTAAAAATTAATTTAAAACAGTGGTCCGCCATCATCAAAAAATCTTTTGTCTTTCTTCTCATTAGTTTACTGGCCGGATTTTATTCCAAAGCCGATGTCTTGATTCTAAATTTTTTAAAGGGTAAACAGGCGGTCGGGATCTACTCGGCCGGTTACCGTTTTCTGGATGCCTTGATGTTTGTTGTCGTTGCTTACAATGTCTCCTCAATGCCTTTATTTTCTAATTTGGTTAAAGAAAAAAAGAGAAATATTTTTATAAATAAAATTAAAAAGGACGTTGTCTTGGTTTTTTCTATCGGTATTTTTATAGCCTTGGGTTTTTATTTCCTCGGACCGGTGGTACTGCCGGTTTTGTATAAGAACACCTATCTTCAGTCGATCCAGGTTTTAAGAATAATTATATTTGCTTTGCCTTTGATCCTTTTGACCTCGGTTTTCCTGAATTCTATCTACGCTTTAAATAAAGCCAAAACCGTTATCTATATTTTTCTTTTTCAGCTGGTTTTTAACATCGGACTGAATTATCTCTTTATTCCCAAGTTCAGTTTTTTTGCCTCTGCCTATATCACCATAACGGGGGAGCTATTAAACACTTTACTATGTTTTATTATTTTAAGAAAGGCTTTAAATGAAAATTTCCGTTGATGGGGGAGCGCTCAATCAAAAAAACAACCGGCATTTTGGCACTTCGGTTTTTTCCGAAAATTTAGTGGCCGCTTTAAAAAAATATGATAAAAATAATAAATATTTTATTTATACATTCGATAATCTTAAACCAAAATTATTTTGGCTGAAAGGACGTGTCAGCGTTGAAGAATTCACGCGAAAGAAAGATGTATTTCTTGCCTTAAACCAGGCGATCCCCCTTTTTACTTCAGGAAAAATTATTAGTTTTTGTCATGGTCTTTCTTATTATTTTTGTCCACAATATTATTCTAAAAAAGATGTTATTCGTTTAAATGAACAACTGAAGGAAATGATCAAAAAATCAAATATTATTATCGTTTCTTCTCAAAAAGTAAAGAACGAACTTGTTTTGATGTATCAATACATCAAAACAAAAGTTGTCGTATTACCGTTTGGTATTCCATTTGATATGAAGAGAAATAAAGAAAAAAAAAGAATGAAATTTTTTCTTTATATTGGGATGGACCATCCGATTAAAAATATTGATTTTATTAAAGAGGCTTTTAAAAAATTTAAAGGGTCAAAAGAATTCAAGGATCATAAATTAATTTTGGTGACGAAAAACTGCCCGCGAAAAAAACTGTGCCGGCTTTACAAAAATGCAGCGGCCTTACTTACAGCATCCCATTACGAAAGTTTTAACTTCCCGGTTTTGGAAGCCTTATCCCAGGGCTGTCCGGTCATCGGACTTAAATCGGCGATTATTCCGGAATTAAAAACATATGTTAATCTGGCCGATAATATTGAAAGTTTTGTAGAAAAAATGAAAAAAATAACCAAAAAACCGGATGCGCGATCGATCAGCAGATTATACGGGAAATTTAACTGGAAGAATTACGTCAAAAATTTAGTAAGATTATATAAATGAAAATAACTGCGGTTGTTTTAACTAAAAATGAAGAAAAAAACATTCAGAGGTGTTTAAAATCAATTGATTTTTGTGATGAAATAATAATCGTCGATGATTATTCGACCGATAATACCAAAGATCAAATATCAAAAATAAAAAACCAAAATGACAAATTAAATATAAAAATTTTCGAAAAACATTTAAATAAGGATTTTGCTTCTCAGAGAAACTTCGGATCAAGCAAGGCCACCAATGACTGGATTTTATTTATCGATGCCGATGAAGAAATAAGCCAAACATTAAAAAAAGAAATTATTTCATTGTTTCATGGTTCAATCATTAGTAAAGATTCTTTTTATCTAAGACGAAGAGATTATTTTTGGGAAAAAGAGCTTAAGCATGGTGAGCTTAATCAAATGAGACAAATAGGTCTAATTAGACTCATCCGCAAAGATTCCGGCAAATGGCTGGGATCGGTCCATGAAGTTTTTCATACCGCCAATAATCCCGGCCGGCTCAAAGGCTATCTCGATCATTATCCGCACGCCACCCTGAAAGAATTTATCAATGATATAAATTATTATTCGACCATCAGGTCCGAAGAACTATTTAACCGGGGAACAAAGACCAATATCTTTGAAATAGTTATTTTTCCTTTTGGAAAATTTATTTATAATTATTTTTTAAATCTTGGTTTTTTGGACGGACCGGCCGGTTTTACCTATGCCTTCATGATGAGCTTCCATTCGTTTTTAGTCAGGACAAAGCTTTATCAACTTTTAAATAAGAAATGACTATCTTGTTTTACATAACTGCGTTTCTGTTTTCCCTCGGCCAGCTGGGAAGAATTTCTTTTTTTGATCAGCAGATTAATTTTTACCTGTATGAAGTTACCCTGACATTAAGTTTGCTTATTCTTTTTTTTAAATACCGGCTCCTTCCGGTAAAGGAGGCGTGGAAAAAATTCCGCCCGGTTTTTTTCTTTCTAGGTATCTTGTTGATCTCCTTATTAATTAATTGGTTTAACTATGATCTGTTTGAAAATACTGTCGCCGCCCTATATTTTTTGCGTCTCATTTTATATTTATTCTATTTTTTTTATCTTAAATATCATTCAAAAACGATCAAGAATAAAATTTTCCTGATTGCCGTTCTAACCATCATCTCAACCCTGATCCAATACTTTTTTTACCCCGACTTAAGAAATCTGAACTATCAGGGCTGGGACCCTCACCTTTACCGGACTTTCGGAGTCTTCTTTGACACCTCGGTTGCCGCCGCAATTTTCGGAATTTTTTATCTGGTCGTCAATCAACCGGTGATCAGAATAATTTATTTAATATTGATCGCCCTTAGTTTCTCCCGGGCAATATATCTGGGACTGTCGTTAACTTTAATTTATATATTTATTCAAAAAAAACAGTTTAAAAAAATTATTTTATTTTTATTATTTTTTATCGTTTTAATATTTATTATTCCCAAACCGGCCGGCGAAGGAGTTAATTTAAAAAGATTTTATTCTATTGCCTCAAGAGCCGAAGACTATCAGCAGGGGATTGATCTATGGAAAAATAAACCTCTGATAGGATACGGTTATAACCATCTCCGAAGAATAAAAAACAGCGATTCCGTTCATTCTGGCGCCGCTTTCAGCTCCAGTTTTCTGACGATTTTGGTATCTTCAGGGATCCTGGGGTTATTCAGTTTTGTCTGGGCTTTATGGAGTTTAAAAAAATCAAATAAAATAGCACCGGCTTTGTTGATTTTTTTAAGTATCGTTTCTTTGTTTGATAATATTCTTCTTCACCCGTTTATATTATTTTTACTGTTCACGAGTCTTTCTGATAGATGACCTTGAGAGAGACCGTTTCCGTATTCCCGGCAATATCGGATGCCGTAACTATAATCTGATTGTCTCCGTCTTTTAAGCGGACCGTTGTTTCAAAATTACCATTGGCATCAACGACTACCGGCAGATCATTGATGCGGATATAAATTTCCTTATCGGTATTTCCCTTGACCTTTATTTCCTGATTATTAGTGGTTAAGTTATCGGCCGGCTCGGAGATACTTAACTTGGGTTTTGCATCGATATAAAAAACTTTATAGGTGATCGTTTTTTTCTGGATTTTGCTGTCCTTTAATTTTGCTAAAATATAAACATTATTTTCGCCTTTTTCCAAATCGCCGATCTCTTCACTGAATGTATCGGAAGATGTTTCCACTTCTTTGACCTTTTCATCGTTTAAATAAAAATACAGAATATCAAAATTTAAAACTGATCCGGAAATAATAATGCTTGCGCTGTTGGTGGCCTGAGGAATTGAACTGACGTCAATGGAATTAAAACTTTCTTCTGACTTGGATAACGGCTTTGTTGACGGTTGGGGAAAAATACCGGCGATGAAACTTGAGGAATTTAATAAAAGTTTGATACCGTAGGTAAAAATAAAATAGAGGACAAGAATAAGGATAACAATATATAAAATGATCATATCCTTCATCTTTTTTTCTCGCGTTCTTTCCAGTCTTCCCATGAGCCGATGGTCGGGATCGAACCGACGACCTACTGTTTACGATACAGTCGCTCTACCAGCTGAGCTACATCGGCGTTCCCAACTATTATAACAATATTTTTTCTGTTTTATCCTTTGTCCTTATTTTAAAAAATTCATGTGGAATAAAAATTAGAGAAGAGATAAAAACAGCATAAACAATATACCAAAAGGGCAGGAAGGTAACCGAAAATACCTTTTGGAAGAAAGGATGATAAATAATCAATGGATGAAGGATAAAAGGAAAACAAAAACCAAGAAGAAATACCGGTTTCTTAAGTAGGGAAAAGTGGGTACGGATGGAACGGTGAGAAAGCCATAGATCAATAAGGATAAAAGGCTGTATAAAAATAATTGCGGTAAATACAAGGGTGGCAGCCATTTGTTTTTGGGAGAATATAAACGAAGGAAGGAAAGACAAACAGGCTAAAACCGCAGTCATAGCACCAACAGATAAAATATATTTAAAATCATGTTTTCCAAGTATTGTCATCACCCGTCTTGGTTTTTCCCTCATAATATTGGAGTCATTTGGTGAAAAGGCAAGAGCGATTGCCGGCAGTCCGTCGGTGATAAGATTGATATAAAGAAGTTGAAGAGCGGTTAAGATTGGGAGTTGAAAAATCACTGCCACAATAATATAAATTACTTCGCCGACATTGCAAGCCAGTAGGTACTTTATGGCATTTTTGATATGATTAAAAATATTTCTTCCCTGTTCGACCGCACCAACAAGAGTGGCAAAGTTGTCATCAGTGATAATAATATGGGCCGTTTCTTTAGCGACATCGGTGCCGGTAATCCCCATCGCCACTCCGACATCTGCCTGTTTAA
>CAYQTP010000050.1:0-1905 GCA_964420475.1 uncultured Gammaproteobacteria bacterium | reverse complement strand
ATACGTCATTGACTCCGTCCCCGGTCACCGCAACCACTTCATTAAGTTTTTGCAGAAGTTTAACCAGGCGGTATTTATGAACGGGCGAAGTACGGGCAAAAATTTTAACTTTTGCCAAAAGAGGCATTAATTCTTCATCGGAATAATTATCAAGATCAACACCGGTCATAATATCTTCTCCTTTTTTGATGATCCCGGTCTCAATTCCGATCGCCTCGGCCGTCAACTGATTGTCCCCGGTTATCATGATCACTTTTATTCCTGCTTCCTGGGTTTTTTTGACCGCCTCCAATACTTCATCTCTCACCGGATCGGCAATACCGACAAATCCCAAAAATATCTGATTTTTTTCAAGTGTATTGCTGCTGTCATTTTCTTTGTATGAAAAAGCGATCATCCGCAAACCCTGTCTGGCAAAATGTTCAAATTCTTTTTCAATCCGAGCAATATGATGAGGACTCATAGGGATCGGTTTACTTCCAATTAATATTTTTGAGGAAATTGAAAGGATGGATTCCGGCGATCCTTTAGTTAAAACCATTTTTTCATTTTTTCCGTTCTGGGCGACCATCGTCATTCGTTTTGTCACCGGATTAAACGGCAGTTCGTCAATAATCTTCCACTTTTTTCTCACTTCATCTGGAGTTATACCAACTTTGTGAGCCATCAGTAGAAGAGCACCTTCTGTTGCGTCCCCGATAATATCAAAGTCTTTACCGTGATCGATCTTTGTCACCAGGGTGGCCGTCGAACATAAAATACCATTAAGAACAATTTTGGAAAACGGATGATTGGTTAAAAGGGGAGGATTTGCTATCTCATAAACATTATTTTCAACAAAGATCTTCTTCACTCTCATCTGGTTTGCGGTCAGGGTGCCGGTTTTATCGGTGGCGATCACAGTGACAGATCCTAAGGCTTCGATAGCATTGAGTTTGCGGACAATCGCTTTTTTCTTGGCCATTTGCTCAACTCCAATTGCCAAGGTGATCGTCATTACCGCCGGCAGTCCTTCGGGAACGGCGGCGACCGCAAGACTTACGGCAAAGATAAAACTCTCAATAAGACTTTTATTCTGGACAAATGAAAGAATAAAAACTATCGCAGAGGCGGTAATTCCAATCATTCCTATCTGCTTGGTAAAAACATCGAGTTTTTTCTGCAAAGGGGTTTTAGTTTCTTTGATCGTTGTTAGAGTTTTTGCGATCACCCCAAACTTCGTCTGATTACCTGTCTTTACTACCTGCGCATATCCTCTTCCTTTTGCGGCCACCGTTCCCATAAAAAGTTGGTTATTGTTTGGGTCATGGCTGTTTTTCAAAACCGGCAAAGATTCGCCGGTAAGTGATGCCTCATTGATTTCCAGATTCCGTGATTGTATCAACCGGCAGTCGGCTGATATTTTTGTTCCTTCTTCAATATAGATAAGATCACCGGGAACAAGGTTCCGGCTGTCGATCTGCTGTTCCTTTCTATCCCGGATCACTCTAATGGTCGTGACGGTGAGTTTTTTCAGAAGTGAAAGCGCTTTTTCTGCTTTAAATTCCTGATATAGTCCAAAAAATGTATTGAGGATGACGATAAGAAAAATAAATATACTGTCGAGCCGCTCGCCGATAAAAAAAGAGACTCCGCCTGCGGCAATAAGAAGAAGGATCAATACATTGTCAAACTGGCCGATAAAAGATTTTAATAAAGTGAACTGCTTTACTTCGGTTAGTTCGTTATGTCCGTATTGTTTGAGTAAGGCGAGTGCTTTTTGAGAAGAAAGTCCTTGCTTGAATAATAACGCTTGTTCCATATATTAATTTACCAAAAAAAAAGAAAAACGGGAAACCCTAATCTCGCATGAGCGGGCGAGCAGAATTGAACTGCCTACTCATCCTTGGGAAGGACGCATTTTAC
>CAYQTP010000049.1:6178-6959 GCA_964420475.1 uncultured Gammaproteobacteria bacterium | reverse complement strand
AAAAATGTTATCGCATCAAAAACACCAATAAACAGGGGCCTGATAAATAAACCCCCTACAACACCAGTCAATTTCTACGCCATAAAC
This sequence comes from uncultured Gammaproteobacteria bacterium, assembly GCA_964420475.1. Taxonomy (GTDB): domain Bacteria; phylum Patescibacteriota; class Microgenomatia; order UBA1406; family GWC2-37-13; genus GWC2-37-13. The sequence continues at coordinate 6,872 of CAYQTP010000049.1, read as the reverse complement.
CCAACACCCAATACCATTTCTTCCAACGTTCTCGGTACCTCAACAATAATTAATCCTAATAATTCTTTATTAATTAATTTGTTGTCTTTTCTTTCTTTTTCATATTCTCTTTTGACTATCATCTCAATATTATTTAAAATGAAATTAGGTTATGGAAAAAGTCAAAATTTTTATTCATCGTCTTTTAATTCCCCATGAGGAAAATAATTTCCGTGCTAAGAGTCTTCATGCTGATTTTTTGACTGTCTATCTGGTTATTGCTTTTCTCATGATGATGGTTTTTAAACAAGCCAATCTCCACAATGTCTTGGGATTTGCTACCGATATAAGCATTGACAAGCTTTATCAGCTGACAAACGAGCAGCGGCAGAAAAATAATCTTCCAACACTTTCCTTAAACTCTGCTTTGTCCTTAGCTGCTCAAAGAAAAGCTGAAAATATGTTGACTGAAAATTACTGGTCTCATTATTCTCCTGACGGGAAAACCCCTTGGGACTTTATTTTAGGCGCAAACTATAAATATGAATATGCCGGTGAAAATCTGGCTAAAAATTTTTTGTTTAGTAATGGTGTGGTTGATGCCTGGATGAACTCTGAAACCCATCGGACTAATATACTGAAAAAAGAATATACCGAAGTTGGATACGCGATCGTTAACGGTACGTTAAATGGCGAACAAACTACTCTGGTTGTC
>CAYQTP010000049.1:0-6168 GCA_964420475.1 uncultured Gammaproteobacteria bacterium | reverse complement strand
CCCCCGGTCCAAGCTGAAGAAATAAGCAAAAATGCTCTTCTCCTCCCAACGGCCAAGCCTATTGCTGAAAACAAAGTTCGACAAATTTTAGCCCAAAAAACTGTCCAGCCAAACATGAGTGCTTTTAAATTTACATTTAATTTCAATATTATCTTTATGGCTTTTCTTTTGTTAGCTTTAGCACTTGATTTTTATTTTGCTTCAAAATTTAATATCATCAGAGTTGGTGGAAAAAACATCGCCCATTTCTTATTTATTATTTTCATTTTGGTTGGGCTATTCATGTCAACCATTGGAACTATTGTTTAATTTATGATCAGATCATTCTCTTTTCATCTTAAAAAGGAATTAAAAAATCATCTTTTTGATTATCTGCTCTTAATAACCGCTGGTATATTTTTTTTAATCTTATTAAATATTTTTCGCGGTCAAAGAGTGACTGAATTTATTATTCTCGTTGCTTTTGCTCTTTTTTATATCATTTGGGGAGTCTATCATCATATTGCTAATGAAACTCTTCATCTAAAAACTGTGGTAGAATATATCCTGATTGCCTTTATAATAATTTTTCTTTTAAAAATTATTATTTTACCTTAATTAAATATTTTCTATGAAAGGATTAATTCTTGCCGGCGGACTGGCCACCCGACTTCGACCTTTGACCTGGGTGACTAATAAACATCTCCTACCAGTCTATAACAAGCCGATGATCTACTACCCTTTAGAATCGCTTGTTAAAGCGGGAATAAAAGAAATCCTTATCTCAAGTTCACCTGATCATGCCGGCCAGTTTACCAACCTTCTTAAAGGCGGTGATGAATTTGGGGTCAAACTTTATTATTCTGTCCAAGAAAACCCGAAGGGTGGTATTGCCCATGCCATAAGTCTTGCAGAAGAATTTGCAAACGGCGAAAAGATCGTCGTAATCTTAGGTGATAATATTTTTGACTATAATCTTAAACCGACTGTAGAAAAATTTGATAAAAAAAATAAAGGGGCAGTGGTTTTTGGAATAAAAATGCCGGAAATGGAATCAAAACATTATGGCGTGATCGAAATTGACAAAACCGGAAAAGTCATCTCTATTGAAGAGAAACCGGAAAAACCAAAATCTAATATCGCCCAGACCGGAATTTATTTTTATGATCAACGCGTATTTGACTTTATTCGCAAACAAAAACCGTCTAGCCGGGGGGAACTGGAAGTAACCGATCTCAATAATTTTTACCTTAATGAGGGTACTTTAGAATGCGATATTCTTGATTGGTGGATAGATGCTGGTACTTCCCATGACGAACTCCTTAGGGCGAGTAATCTTGTTGCTGAAAAAGTCCGTGTAAGAAATTTTTAATATGGACACGACTCAATTTTTGCTATCAACTGCTGTCACAATTACAACTATTCTTTTAATAATAGTCAGTCTTCAATTAATATCTTTATTAAAACAATTAAAAAGCTATACAAAAAATGATTATGTCGTTAAAAAAAATGTCAGTCCGCCAGCTGGCGGGAAAAAGGATAAGGTAGTAAAAAAGAAGGTTAATTTGACTTCCCTTTTGGAGAAAATTAAAATCCTTTCCCCCCATAATCCTCCAAAAAAGAAGTTCTTTAAATCCGTTTGACTTTTTTAATTATGTTTTGTATGATATAATAGTTTTTTTACTCCCCGTCCAGAATCAGGGGTTTTTCTTGTTAATAAAATAATTCTTATCTACTCGATGAATAAAACTATTAAAACAAAGATTTTACCCCACAAAAATTTATTTCTAGGAAAAAAGGACGAGCTTCTTGGAAAATTCAATTTAATTGAGGTCCAAAAAGATTCGTGGGCTGAATTTACCAATGTCAGGTTAAAAGAAATATTTAACGAATTCTTTCCTATTGACGACTATACAAAAAAAAAGTTTACCATTCATTTTGAAGACCTTTATTTTGGTGAAACAAGATATACTATTGATCTTTGTTTAAAAAAGAAACTTACTTATGATACGCCCGTCTATCTTAAATTAAGATTAGTCAACAAGAAAACCAATAGTGAAAAAAGACAAGACATATATTTTTTCAATCTGCCTAAAATGACCGATCGGGGTACCTTTATTATTAACGGCATTGAAAGGGCTATAATTAATCAGATTGTCCGTTCTCCAGGTGTTTATTTTACTGCAGAAATCGACAAGACTACGGGGCTGACTCTATATAATGCCGAGATCAGACCTTATATTGGAGCATGGCTTGATCTGACTATTAACAAACACGGCCTGATTGAAATGAAAATTAATAAAAAAAGAAAGTTCTTGTCAACCGTATTTCTAAAAGTATTTGAAAATGATAATGAAAGCGATATCCTCAGTTATTTTAACGATATTGATAGGAGTTTGGTGGAAAAATACCTCCTTCCAACTTTAAAAAAGGACCAAACTAAAAATAAAGATCAGGCCGTTCTAGAAATTTATCGAAAAATAAGACCGGGAGAACCTTTAATTTTAGAAAATGCATATGAAACAATTAATAATCTGCTTTTTAATCTAAAACGTTATTCTTTAGCCGATGTTGGCCGCTATAAAATTAATAAAAAACTTGATCTTAACTTGGAGATAAAAAAAGAAAATCGTTTATTAACTAAGACAGATATAATCGCTACTATTAAATATCTACTGACTTTGACTCAAAACAAAGGGGATTTTGACGATATAGATCATTTGGGCAACCGAAGATTAAGAACTGTTGGTGAGTTGATCAGTTTATATGGAATCAGAGTTGGAATGGTTCGGGTTGAACGGGAAATAAAAGAGAGAATGAGCTTAATATCCGGAGAAGAACTGAATGTTACCCCTTCTCAAGTAGTTAATTCAAAACCATTAATTGTCGCCATTAATTCTTTTTACCGAACCAGCCAACTATCAACCATTGTTGACCAGACTAATCCTTTGTCTGAATTGGATAATCTAAGAAGAATTACGGTCGGTGGTCCCGGTGGAATTGAAAAAGAAAGAGCTTCATTCTCTATCCGTGATATTTCTTCATCTCAATATGGAAGAATCTGCCCTATCCGTAGTCCTGAAGGACCTAATATTGGTGTGGTCACTTATATGGCTCTTTACACTAAAGTAAATAAATACGGATTCTTGGAAACACCATATAAAAAATTAATTAAAGAAAAAAACCATAATAAAATAAAAATTAAGGTTTCCAATGAGATTATTTACCTTCAGGCCGATGATGAAGAAAATTATTATATTACTTCAAGCGACGTTAACATCGATAATAAAGGTTATTTGACTGATCAAATGATAACCGCACGTTTTCATGGAGATCTGGTCGAAATATCAACAGAAAAAGCCGATCTAATTGACGTCTCTCCCCGGCAAGTTTTAGGAGCGTCCGCCTCCCTCATTCCTTTCCTCCAAAATGATGATGCCTCAAGAGCTTTAATGGGTTCCCACATGCAATGTCAAGCCGTACCATTAGTTGATCCTGAAGCGCCAATTGTTGGTACTGGAATGGAAGAAAAAGTTAGTATTGCCTTGGGTCGAACTATTAAGGCTAATGAAGACGGTGTAGTTAAATACGTTGATGGACAAAAAATAATTTATAAAGGAAAAAGTGGAAAAACTTATCAATATCAATTAGAAAGATTTGTCCGCACCAACAAAAATGTTTCTTTTGATCAAAGACCAAAAGTCAGCCAAAATCAAAAAATAAAAAAGGGTGATGTAATTATTGACGGCCCGTCAACTGATCAGGGCCATTTGGCTTTGGGAAAAAACTTACTGGTTGCTTATTCTTCTTTAAACGGTTTAGGTTATGAAGATGGTTTTGTTATTTCCGATCGATTAATCAAGGAAGATGTTTTAAGCTCAATTACAATGGAAGAATTTGTTGCCGATGTGATTGATACAAAACTTGGACCAGAAGAACTTACTCGGGATATTCCAAACGTTAGAGAAGAAATTCTTCAGAATCTTGATAAGGAAGGATTGGTTGTAATTGGTACCGAAGTTGAAGGTGGAAATATTCTTATTGGTAAAGTGGCTCCTAAAGGTGAAAAAGAATTAACTGCCGAAGAAAGGCTCCTTCGGGCTATTTTTGGTGAAAAAGCTAAAGATATTAAAGATACTTCTTTGCGAATGCCTTATGGGAAAAAAGGCTATGTCGTCAATATCGAAACGATTAACGGAAAAAAAGACCCTAATGAGCTTGAACCAAGCGTTTTACAAAGGATTATTGTTAATACCGCTCAACTTAGAAAAATATCTGTTGGAGACAAATTGGCCGGACGCCACGGAAATAAAGGAGTCATTTCAAAAATTCTTCCGGCTTGGGACATGCCTTACCTTGAGGATGGTACACCGGTCGACGTTATTTTATCCCCTCTTTCTATCCTTTCCCGTATGAATTTGGGCCAATTATTTGAAAATCTGATGGGAGTAATTGCCAAACATACCAACACTTCCATCTCTATCCCGGTTTTTGAAAAAATTAAGGAAGATTTTATTACCAATGAGTTAAAAAAATCTGGACTGCCAATTGATAATAAGGTCACTCTGTTTGATGGACAGACAGGCTTGCCTTACGAAAGAAAGGCTTTGGTCGGAACCAGCTATATTATAAAACTAATTCACATGGTAGAGGATAAGTTTCATGCCCGTTCGGTCGGACCTTATTCTCTTGTTACACAACAACCGTTAGGCGGAAAGTCCCAATTAGGTGGACAGAGATTCGGTGAGATGGAAGTTTGGGCGCTGGAGTCACATCGAGTCCCATACACTCTTCAGGAACTGTTAACAATTAAGAGTGATGATGTCCGCGGTCGAACTAAAGCTTTTGAATCAATTATCAAAGGAATTGATATTCCCCAATCGTCAGTTCCCGAATCATTTCACGTTTTAGTTAAAGAACTAAACGCTCTGGGATTATCAATTGATTACGCTAAATAGTTAACTATGGAAGATATTAATACAGTAGATTTTTCCGGATTAAGGATTACTTTTGCCTCTCCTGAAACGATTATTAAATGGTCGCATGGAGAAGTCATTAAACCGGAAACAATCAACTACCGGACCTTTCGAGCAGAAAAGGACGGTCTCTTTGATGAAAGAATTTTTGGACCCACAAAAGACTATGAATGTTACTGTGGTAAATACAAAAGAATGCGTTATAAGGGAATCGTTTGTGATCGTTGCGGCGTCGAGATTACCACTTCGGCAGTCCGCCGCGAAAGAATGGGTCATATAAAGTTAGCTTCTCCAATCGCCCACATTTGGTATTTTAAAGGCACATCATCTACTTTAAGCGTTATCCTCGGTGTTCCTCCGCAAGCTCTGGAAAGAATTATCTACTATGCACTTTATCTCGTTAAAGATATAGATAAAGAGAATCAAAAAAAGGTCTTAAAGACCATTGATCAGTTACAAAAAGATGAGTTGAAAAAAATTGAAGAAGACTTTGCCAAAAAAGAGGAGGAAATAAATGAAAATTTTGAAAAACAATATCAACAATTAGAAAAAAAGATTACTAATCGTGAACAGTGGGAAATTGCTAAACAAGAAGTTGAATTTAAAAAAAGAGAGCAGTTAAAATTGCTGTCAAACGAGCTTTCTGATACAAAAACTAAAAAGTCCGCTTATTTTGAAAGAATCCTCAAAATTGCTCGATCAATAAAACCTTTTGACGTCATTGAAGAAGACGATTATTTGTTTTTTAAAGAAAACGAGATCAATGAATTTTTAAATGTTGGTATGGGTTCGGAAGTTTTATATGAAATTCTTTCTAATTTTGATTTACAAAAATTATATTCTCAGGCTTTAGAACTGTTAAATGATGCTAAAGGAGAAAAACGCAATAAACTTCTTAAAAAAGCCCGGGTTCTTGAGGCTTTTATTAAGGCAAAAATCGATCCTAAATGGATTGTTCTTACCGTCTTACCTGTCATACCACCCGATCTCCGGCCTGTTGTTCAACTACCGGGTGGAAAGTTTGCCACTTCTGACCTTAATGATTTTTATCGCCGTGTTATCAACAGAAATAATCGTCTCAAACAGTTAATTGATCTCGGAGCTCCGGAAATTATTTTAAGAAATGAAAAAAGAATGTTGCAAGAAGCGGTCGATTCTTTGATCGATTTACAAAAATCCCGGGGTAAAAGCCGGACCACTGGAGCGGCCACGA
>CAYQTP010000048.1:0-7033 GCA_964420475.1 uncultured Gammaproteobacteria bacterium | reverse complement strand
AAGGTAGGTGCCGGAAAACATGTTGGCAAAAATGACAAAAGAAATAAGAATAATAGGAATCATGACCGAAGAGGGATAATGAAATATAATCGCAAGAACTAACGTCAAAACAAAAGTGATCAATGACAGATAGAACCTTAATGAAAAAAGCTCCCTGACCTTTTTATCGATCGCATCATTGATGTGGACAAGACCGTAAGATGTCGTCCCAAAATCCAACAGCGGCAAAAGCAGGCCGACCTGAGTCCAGGCCAAAGTGTAGACCCCGTAATCCTCCGGTTTGAAATAATTGATCAGGATCAAAAACAGGATAAAATGAAGGATCTTATTGACAATTGATGAAATATTCAGTGACAGAAAATTCAAGTAGAACGGCCGTTTTTTAATCTCTTCAAAAACGGTTTTTGGCAGTCTGATAAACTCGCGGATTTTTTGTCCGGCCGATCCGTACTTCCACAGGAACTTAAAACGGTTTTTCAGAAGATAAAATTCTTTTGACGGATTATCCTGAGAAACTTCAAAATGTACGTAAGATAATTTCGAATCGATCCCGATTTTGAATCCGGCTTTTTTCGCCCGGTAACAATAATCGACCTCTTCGTAATACATAAAATATTTCTCATCAAAAAAACCGATCTTATCGATAACGGTTTTTTTTATGAACATCAATGATCCGGAAACAAAATCGACCGCAGTAAAACGGGATCTTGGTTTTTTTTCGGAGAGGCCCCCGCTCATCCGCCATTGATCGATCTTGCCGCCGTAGTAAATCTTTCCCTGCTGCCTCATCGCAAATCCCCATATGTTAAATAGGTCCCATGAGTCCAATAAGTCTAATGAGTCCAATGAGTCCAATGAGTCAAATGTGATATCCGCATTCGCAACCGCAAATAAATCGCATCCGTCTTTAATAGCTTTTTTTAAACCTGTATTGACACCAGCGGCATAACCCTGATGATTGTCAGAGTTATCAATAAAGTAAATCTCATAATTTTTTAATCCTAAGTTTTTAATCTCTCTTTTCAAGCGGGTGATTTCTTTTTGGGCTGTTTTATAAAGTACGAAAATAAAACCGGTTTTCATTTTTTTAGTTTTTTATTTTTAATATTCAGAAAAAATAAAGTTATATAAGTCACAGATTCCATATAGGCAAATAACAGATCTAACGGGATTCTGAAAAGTCCGTCTTCGTAGCCTTTGTCCGAGATAAATCTGGCCCAAAATAAATGAGGCGGATAGAAAAAAATTTTTTTAAATGATGATCTTTCCCCGGCAAAAAATTTTTCTTTGGCCATCCTGACCCCGTAATCGGTAAATTTTAAAAACATCTGCAAAAAAGAACGGTATGAATGATGAAATATTTTTCCTTTTAGATAGCCGACTTTTTGATCCTTGACCTCAATTCTATTGTGGACGAGAGAAGGTTTGATAGAAAGTTTAATCCGTCTGAAAAACCGGAGCATTTTATAGTCTTCCCCGCCGTATTGAAGCGGTTTATTTAAAAAAAAGTTTTGATACGGAATATAATAAGCATTAATTTTCAATTTATAATTTTCAATTTTCAATTTGATTTCTTTCATCAGTTTCTCCGAAACTATCTCATCGCAGTCCAAGATCAGGACCCACTTGCCCGTTGCCTTTGATAGGCCGAATATTCTTTGTTTGCCGATATCGGAAAATTCCCTGACATAAACTTTGGCCAGATAATTCTTGGCGATCTCGACGGTCCGGTCGGTTGATCTGCTGTCAACAATGATGATCTCACCGGCGATCTTTTTTATCGAAGCCAGTGATTTTTCCAGAGTCTCGGCGGCATTTTTCGTGATCATTAAAACGGAAAGATTCTTTTTCATCACTCTTATTATACAACTAGATGGCATATCCTTCACAATACAGCCGTATAACAATATAACAAGATTATGTTGTAGGTTATACCCGACTGAAAAATCTATTTATATCCTTTATAAATGTTGGGGCATTGCGCGCAATGCCCGTACAGAAAAATGAAAAAAATATTTATTATTGCCTTGATCTTGAGATTAATTTGTCTTTATTTGTTTAGGAATGTCACCAACTATGATTTGCAGTCATACCTTCAGGTTGGCGAATTGACAAGTAAAGGAATTAATATCTATCCGGATATTTCCAATCTTCATCATCCATATTTCCCCTTTTTTCTTTACTTTGAGGCGATCGCTTACCGCATTGGACAAATTGGTCTCATTAGTCAGATAAGTCCCATCCTAACAATAAAATTGATATTGATTTTCTTTGATCTGGGAATTAATTATCTAGTTTATTTGCTTTCAAAGAAAGATCTAAAGACTGCTTTCTTATATGCAATCAACCCCGTAACAATATTAATTACAACTTTACATGGGCAGTTTGATGTCATTCCGGTATTTTTTGTTCTCCTGACTGTTTATTTATTAAATGAAAAACAAGAATTATTATCTATTTTAAGTTTTTCATTTGCCATTCTTACAAAAACCTGGCCGATTTTATTTATATTTCCGGTTATCAAAAGAATTAATAATAAAAAGTTAATGATCTTAATTTTTCTATTCCCGTTTTTGTTTGGATTGATTTATGTATGGTTATTTAAAAGTTCCCCTTTAGATATTGTAGAAACCCTAATTTATTATCAGGGGTTATGGGGTATATGGGGACCATGGGTCTTATTAGGAAAACAAGGTATTTTTTTTCAAAAACTGACGACATTGATATTTTTATTTTCCTTTTTTTCTTATTCATATTTTAATAAAAACAAAAATTTAATAAAAAATATTCTTAATCTTTTATTTTTCTTCTTTATTTTTACGACAAATTTCTCTATTCAATACTTTACCTGGATTATTCCTTTTCTAATTATCGTAAAACCAAAACATTATTTATTTTTAATACTATTTATTAGTATCTGTTTGTTTTCTTATTATTATTTTTGGTTGTTTTGTGCTGGTTGTAAAATTACTCCTTCTTGGTTAGTGATCACTCAAAAGATTATTGGTTTTATCCTCTGGCTGAGCTTCATTAAGATCGGGTATCTGTTAAAAAAAATATCTTGATTTAACACTCCAAAAACACATTTTTGTAGGTTATAAACGGTAGACCAATCAGTTATTAAAGTTTATAAAGTTCATTAAGTTTATTAAAAAATGCTGAATAAATTTTTGAAACTAATCTATATTTTATTAATTTTTCTTACTTATTTATTTTTTGTTAATAATACTTTTGCTTTTCAGTTTGAAAAAATTTCTGATAATCCCCTATCTATTTCATACACGAATAACTATGTTAATCAACTTCAAGTAAATATTTTTAAAGAAGGCGATATTTACAAAGGGATTTTCGTCATTAATAAAGCAGCGGAAACATTTTATTCTTTAGGATATTTTGAATCCGGTAACAGCATTGATTGGCAGATGAAAAAAGAGATTTTGAATACGGGATCCGATCTATCAAATCCAAGTGTTTTAAAAACATCAACGGGATATATCATGTTTATTTCCCGGTTTGATAACAATAGTGTCTACAGAATTTATTCCAGTAATTGTGATGTTGATTTTAATTGTTCCCCAAATTTAATACCAGTGATAATCCCGGACCTTGGAAATATTTCAGAGAATAATGGTGTTTTTGCCGGACATCCATTTAAGCAGGATAACCGGACTTATTTATTTTTTGGAGCTTGGGGCGGAGACGGCTTTAAATTAAAACTTGCTTATTCTGATGACTTAATTAACTGGAAACGCTGCCCAAACTCTTTTTTATATGGAGGAGACGGTCCTTATCCTTACCAAGAAAATAATGATCTTTATTTATTTTTTCACCGGTCCGATAGCACCGGTATTAAATTTGCCAAAACAACACTGCCGTTAAATTGTAATTCAGTGTTTATTGATCAGGGATATTTATTAATTAAGGACAAGCCATATGATCAAAAACATTTAATATTTCCTTCGGTTTTAAATGAAAACGGTGGCTTAAAATTATTTTATTCAGGTTTAGGTGTTGATAATATTTGGCATCTTGTTTTAGCTAAATCTCCGGAAAAAACACCCGTAATAATTATTCCCGGACTAATGGCTTCCTGGAATAGAGAGGCGATTGTTCATAATTCTCCTCAACCGCAAACTATTTGGCAATTAAATCCGATCGTCAAAGAATATAGCGGAATTATTGCGTCTTTAAAGAATTTGGGATATGAAGAAAATAAAAATTTATTTGTTTTTGTCTACGACTGGCGAAAACCGATATTAAATATTGTTGACGATTTAAATAAATATATAAATAATTTACCAATTTCCAATTTTTCAATTATCGGGCACTCGCTCGGAGGATTGGTCGGAAGAATCTATGCGCAAAAATACAGCAACACCAATATTGATAAGCTAATAACGGTAGGCAGTCCTCATTATGGTGCATCGCAATCTTATAAAATTGTTGAATCGGGAGAGATCGACCGGTTCAATGACTATCTTTGGCTGGCCGTAAAAATGATTATCGGTTTAAATAAAAATAATCTGGAAACCGATAGACAAACACTGAGCCGGCTTTTTCCGGTTATTAAAGATATCTTTCCCGTTTTTAATTTTTTAAAAAAAAACGGGATCGAAATAACTACTGCCGATATGAAGATCAAGAATGAGCTGCTTGCATATTATAATTCGAATTTGACCAATGAGATTCATGAGTCTTATTGGTCTCATGTGATCACAATTGCCGGTGAAAAGGGTGATACTTTAAAAGGCTTTAATGTCGAAAACCAGACAATTATTGATAAACTGCTGGATAATTATCCGGACGGACGCCCTCATTCTACTTTTTCCGAAATTGGTGATTTTACGATTCTTTCTTCAAGCGCCGGATTGAAAACTCCGGTCATTTTAAATCTAGAACACGGAGAACTAATCTATAAAAAAGAATCAATTAAAAAAATTTTTGACTTGCTGAACATTAAATATCTGGATTCTCAAATTATGGAAGGCAAAGGAACCATCATTGATTCGTCGTTAATTTTTTTAATTAAATCACCGGCAATCATGGAGGTAGTATTCAACGGGCAAACGTATACCGAGCAAGATGGAATGATATTTATTGAAAATGCTCAAAGCGGAGATTATCAACTAAAAATTGAAGGTATAGAAAAAGGAAATTATGAAGTGATCGTCGGGCAGATCGGACAAAACAATGATATATGGAACAATATTTATGGAGAAACGACAGCCTCACAAACTGATTACTACTATATACATTATAATAGCGATTCCCCTCAAAATATTTTGGTTGACGACTTATATTCTTATTTGAAAATTAAAAACTATCAATTTAAAGATTTGAATAATTTGACGAAAATATTTGATGGCTTGATCAAAAAGAAAGATTTTATCGGTTTGGGAAAACTGGAGAATTATAAGCTTAGTTTAAATAATCAGGAAAAAGCAAATTCCAGGCAGATCAGAAAAGAACTGGAAAAAACCGAAGAGAACCTAAATCTTTTAAAAAGACCAATTGATCCGGTTGTTTTGGAACAGATAGTTAAGCGAGCAAATATTATTAAAAAAGAACTTGACAAAAAAAATTATCTCTATTGTATAATACTACAAGATACAATCAGAGGACTTTTAAAAATTGTTAAGAAATGAAAAACTTAAATTTAAGTAGAAAGTTAAGTATCCTCATATTGACAGTAGCTGTTTTTGTTGGTTGTACAAATCCTGTCAATGCTACTTTTACTTCCGAATATCCACCCGCATTTACTTTCGATTATATTAAAGCTGGAGCATTTGGTGAAGAATTTTTTCCATGGTATGCTGTTGATCCGTCAAAATCTTTAATAGGCGAGGTTAATTACCGATCTTGGGCGCCTAGTTTTCCTGTAAATCAGCGTTTTCATATTGATCTGGGGACGGCAAAAATAATCAAAAGAATTTATTATGAAAACGGACATTTTTATGGCGGGACAACGGATTCGGGTGCAAAAAATTTTACTTTTTGGGGATCAAACAGTGATAATTCTTTTTTAGCTTTTTCTGATTACAATGCCGATACAGATTGGACCCAGTTAGTAACAAACCAATCTACTTTTGACCGGCATATAGATTCGGATATCGCCGATCCAAAATATATTTCAGTGACGAATTCAACTCCTTACAGATTTTATGCTTTTAAATTTGCTGATAATTATGGTCATACAAAATTCTTAATTATTAGGAGAATTGAGCTGCAGACAGAAGTTCCCGATCCAACTGCCACCCCGACAGATACCCCCACTCCTACTCCAACCGATACTCCATCTCCGACACCAACTCCAACGGTTGCTTTAAAAACCGATAAAATCAACATCTGTCATTACATCGCCGGTTTCAAAAGATGGAACGCTCTCCAAATTTCTATCAACGCCTGGCCGGCCCATCAGTTTTTCGGTGCCGCCGGTTATCGGGATTATTTATACAGCGGACCATTATCTTCAAACGGTAAACCGGCTCCCCGTACGGGAGAAAAATGGTGTCTTGATCAACAATGATCGCGGCTTATCTCCTTTAGGTTAGTTTGACAATCTAATTATTATAAGATATAATTTGCCCATGGATAAAATAAGATACAAGACCTTTCATAAAAAGCAGCAAAAAATTTCCAAAGTAAATTATATTCCCAATGGCCATAAAAATAATTTACAGATCCTCCGCTCAACCTATTTAAAAGATAAAAAAGGCCATGAAATTTATGAAAATGACATTGTTCATCTTGACGAAAATCACGGAATGGTCAAGGCAGGTTATTACATCGTCTCCTATCATAACGCCTGTTTTATGATCACAAAGGATGCCCACAAAAATTATATGGACCATTATCTCTGGTTTATCGCCGATAAGTGCGAGGTCATAAATAATTTTTTGGAAAACAAAGACGAATGGACAAAGCTGCAGATCAAGTCAATTAAAAAACAACCGCAGGTATTTCAAAAATAAAATTCTTCATTTTATTTTCAGTTTAGATTTGACATTTAAATACGACCGTTATATAATGGCAA
>CAYQTP010000047.1:5379-7076 GCA_964420475.1 uncultured Gammaproteobacteria bacterium | reverse complement strand
AGATTTCCGACAAAATTTTTAAGAATCGACAGAAACAGATTTACGGAAAATGGAATAAGCCGCTGGCAGGAAGTTTATGAGGTCTTTAAAGGAAAAGGCTGGAGTAGGGAAAAATTTGATACGGTTATGAAAGATATGACGATGGCAGAAATGCTCCTCCGTCGGCAGATAAGCGAAGAAATAAGAAAAAATATCAGCTTTGATAAAGAATGGACCTTGGATAGAATTAATGAGATCAAAGATCTTCCTTACAGATTGACTGAAGAAAAAATCAGGGAACTGCTATCAACAAATACTTCAAAAGATAAAAATAATAACACATTTAAATCTCCAGAAGAAATTAACGACGTAATTGCACTTTGGAAGCATATAAAATCCAGTCTTAACGATAAAGAATTTTTAGACAACGAGGGAATAAAAAAAATCAGAGACTATACTTTTACCTTCGGACTTGAAGACACAGACATATCCCTGATAGCCTACCGGGGAACCGGACCAAGAATGGTTGCCAGGTCTATCAAAGACATAGGATTAATGGAAAGTAACATTACTTCCTGGATTACCCAAATGCCGCGTATTTTGAGTGAGATTGCAATAAGCGGAAAACATGATTTTGCCCCGATTATCGAATATCTGAGAAAAGGCCAACAGGCGATCTTTGACGTCCATGGAACAGAAGAAGCTCAAAAATTTGTTTATAAAATGTCAGGTATGATCATTAATTATTTTAAAAAAGATGGAATGGCAAAACCATTATTTGGACTTTTAAGACTGGGTAGAAGAAATTCGATCGCCGCTGAATATGCCGGCCGGTCAACAGCTGTCTGGGAGTGGGACTCCCGGGACATCGACCGATTTTGCGTCAGTCTTGAATCATACCGTTTGTTGCCCCATAATCCTTACGACTTACAAAAAGTTGTAAAAGGAGAGTTTAAAGGCGAACAGTATGATGATGTATGGGTTAAACTGCCTTTTTTGGAAAAACCGATTAAATTTGGGAAAAGAAGACATGTTGATTGGGAATGGAATGGAAAAAAATTAAGAAAGGATCATGGGGCCAATTGGCCGGCAATTACTTTTGATATAGTCAATCAATTTTTACCTGTAGTAGCTATTTTCATATTGTGGCAATATCTTAAACAAGCTATTGATGAAGCATCAGGTAAGAAAAAATAAATCTGCTATCATAAATATATGAAAAGATCTTTATTAATTTTAACAATTTTTTTAAGCCTTATCTGGTCCTTTAGCAAACCCGTTTATTCGCAAGTTCCTTCCGGAATAATTCCTACAGGTGTTTTGATCCCGGGTCAAAATTGTGGTAATCCTGAAGCACAAGACCCGTCAGCCAGAAGATGTTGTTCTTATCAATCACAAAGAGTTTCTGTTCCAAGGACAGGTATCCTTCCAATAGATGGAATGATCAGTCTTTTGAGTGGTCTTTTAGATCGTTTTTTGAGTCCGGTATTAAATCCATTAGATGAATTAATTCAGAAAACCATTCAACCTTGTATTGATAGTTCTCCCAGCACGCCTGGTGATGTCAGTAATCCAAGTTGCACGTGTATAGTTCCAACTGTTAGTCCCTTAGATAAGTTAAAGCCCTTGTGCAATAATATTGACAGATCAAAAGGGGATAATGAATATAATAATTGCCTGAATTGTTTAAGCGGGTCCAGTGGTACTGTTGGCATCTG
>CAYQTP010000047.1:0-5369 GCA_964420475.1 uncultured Gammaproteobacteria bacterium | reverse complement strand
GGACAGGAATTGGATGTGTGTATACTGATATCAGGTCTTTTATACAAGAAACAGTTTTGGGAGTAGGAATAGGATTGGCCGGCGGGTTTTCATTACTTTGTATGATCTATGCGGCTTTTATGATGCAATCTTCACAAGGTAACCCGGAAAAATTAAAGAAAGCCCAAGAGTTGATTACATCTTGCATTATGGGATTAATGCTTGTAATATTTTCGGTGTTCATTTTAAGATTAATTGGAGTAAATATTTTGAAGATTCCTGGATTCCAATGACATTTTTTATTTACTAAGTTTTGGGCCACCTGCTGCAGCTTCAACTTCTTGATGATCAATAGGAGGTGCTTTATCACCAGCAATTTTTGCTAATAATTTTTTTCCACCTGGAAGATAGTTCATTGCTAAAGCTAGGGACCCAAACTGACCTAATATTCCAACTCCTCCACCAACCGCAGCTCCAGCTCCTCCGAAGAAAGTACCTAGACCAAAATTAATCGGTAAGTCCTTAACTCCCAGAAGTCCTTTAAATAATTTCATAAAATCCGGGATTAATAAAAGGATCATCATTCCAATTAATATGCTGTATGTATTAGGATCAATACCATATAAAAACGGAGGTGTCCACATCTGTGTACCGGAAGTAGCTATTGTTTGAATAATATTTCCTACAAGTAGAAGTGTAATTAAAACTGGAAAATAAAGCAGTTCGGCGATAAGACTTTTAAACCACCAACTAAAAACAGATTTACCTGTTGGGACAGCTTCAAAAAGTAATAATATAGGAGCAAAAATTATATAAAGAAAAATTTTTAAATAACTATTAAAAAGGGTAAAAATAATTTTTATAAACAAAAGAACAACGGTAAACCAAACAAGGACTCCTATTATAAATTGAGGAGCCAAAAAAAAGCCTATAAATATACCTAAAGGAACTACTATAAACCATCTGATAAAGGGATTCACGGCCGCACCAAGAATTGCAAGATTGATACCGGTTATGGCTTGATTTGCTATCCCATCTGTGATTTCAACCAATCCTTCTAATATAGGTTTGAAAAAATGTCCAAAAAGAACCGCCCCACTTAAACCGAGACCTGTTCTGACAGTAAACTGGACGGCATTTCCGGTTAAAGATAATAGGGCATTTCCAACAGTCATAATATTTAAACCAGAATATAAAGTTGAATAAACTTTCCAGGGTGAAGCCGTTAAGTAGTCATTTGTATATTTTCCTGCATCATAATAAGTATTATTGTTGCTTAATAAGGAGATAATAAAAGCAATCAGAACATACATAAGATCAATTAAAAAACCAGCAATGGCAAAAGAAAAGGTAATTAATATTAGAGCTATAACGATCTTTGGAAGGGCGTTTTCGACGGAAATCACTGTTTGAGGATTGATTTTAGCACGAAACATTATCATAAAGCCGATAGCAATCAAGATAATAACAAGGAGCATATAAGAAAAGTCACGGAAGATCTTCCAAAGATTGGAAAAAGGTTTAACAGCGGCAAAACCGATACCCTCAGAAGCCATAGTTTTTGGAATAAATCCTGAATTCTGTAAACCCGAATAAACCCAATAGACCCCGGAAGCAGGCGGGTTAATAAAAGGAGTAGCAACCAACTTTGAAATGAAACCAAAAAAACTTTTCTGGAAATTCCGATCGCCATCTTTTGGATTATTTGTGCATCCTTCGCCAACTGTTGAACACATCATTCCCCGGTAAAGAGCGATTGTGAGCTTTCCTTCTTTAGTTGAATTGATTTTTTTATCGTTAATAACCTTATAGATCTCAGTACGGTTTTTTTCTATTGGATTAACACGAGCAGAAGAGGAGAAAAGGGAAATTTTATCTTTATTGATAAAATAAAAGAAAAGAGTAATGACAACTAAAAAAACAGTAACAACGAGAAATACTTTTTTTAAAATATTTAGCGTTGATTTGAATAATGAAAGCATAGTTTGATTGTAATGAAAAGAATACCTCAAAGTCAATTTATTATTTAAGAAGAAATTGATCTATGCCTAATCCCTGATAATTGGCAGTCCTCCAGCTTTCAAATTCCTTCTGCGCCTGATCTTTTGGGTTTTTAAGGGTGACGATGAATTTATCCTCACCATAGTCAAAGGTAATGGTGAAAGTGGAAAGTTCAAGAGGGGTTTTTTGACGGAGATCCTTTTTTTGAGCGGCAAGATCAATTACCGGTTGGGGTATTGTCTCTTCAATTACACCGGTAAAATCAGCCGGAATAGGAGTTAAGATGTTAGTTGAATTGGTTGAATCGGTTGAACCGGTTTCGATGGAAGTAGGAAAAGGTTGACCCGATAAAGGAGGAGTGGTTTTTTGAGTTGATGTTTTTTTGGAAAAAGGAATGATAAGAATCAAAATAAACAAAATCACTAGAGCAAACGAAATACCCAGATAGATCTTCATGTTAGGACTGTTCATATTTTAAATTATTTTTTTACCCCAAATGCTAGTCTGTACAATGGAAACGGGTAACGGCTATTTTCATTATAAGGTATTTGGTATCGTCCGTAGGCGGGATCATAGGCAAATATATTTCCCTGGCTGTCAATATCGGTGATCCAGAAAAAATGACCGCAGCCGCCATCACAGAAACTGGCTAAAGTAAAAAAAGTCCAGCCGGCATTAAGGTATCCTCTCAATTGTGGAACGACAGTGTCGGCCTTTTCCAAGTTAAAAACAAGATAGTCGGTTGTTTTTAAACCCAGATTTTTTAAAAGTGTATAAGCATCAGAATAACGGGAGCCGGAGCATCCAAGTAGATAACCCTCGGAATCATAAGCATCAACAATAGTTTTCGGATTGTAGGAAGTCGTCCCTAAGTAGCTGGCGGCGATCATAGCGACGGTTGTCGGCCCGCATCCGGCATAGCAGAGAGTACAGCCGTCCGGAAGAGAGATATTGCCATAACCGTTGCACTGGGCGTAATAAACTTTTTCTCCGGAAAAGATTGGAGGAGTAATACTTTCTTGAGGATTTAAGATTGATGATGGAACTACCTGTCCTGTAGGGACAATCTCGGTCGAAGACAAAACCCCTTGGCCAAAGTTTATAAAAATATTTAAGAATTCAAAAAACGGATTAAAGTCAATAGGATTTTCTCCCTGATCAACAATTATAGTCAGATCGGGATTTTCAACCAACTGAGTCAGTTGATTTTGGCTGGCCCAAATTGCAAACTGTTCTTCGGCCTGGGGAGTTTTTCTTTCTACAACGATTTTATTTAATTTGGATGAATATTGAAGCCTAAAGTCTTCAGTTTCGACCGGAGCGATCGTTGAAATATCAAAGGACGGATCAGATAAATTTTGATCAACATTATCGATTGGCAAGTTAGTTAAACCCTGATTATTATTTTCGGTTGATGAGTCAGATAAATTTTGGTTATTATTTTCAGTTCCGGTTAAACTTGCAGAATCTGAATTTAAAAGCTGACTATTTTGCTGATTTGATTTTTGAAGTGAAATACTGGTGGGAAAGGGAGAATTGGATGAAGTAGATGTAGTTGATTTTTTTTGTGAAACAAGTAGCAAAATAATAATGATACAAATGAGAATAACACTTGCAATAACAATTATTTTTTTCATATAATGAAAATATGGCCGACTATTTTAATTTTATTAAAAAACCGGTAACTAATGCAAACGCAAATCCTCCTGGAGCAGGAACTCCCTCCGGTCAACCTACGGGGGACAAGCCGGCGGACAAACAAAATCCAAACGACAAAACAACCGCTCCTAGTACTCCACCTGCCGTCAACGGCAAAGCTAAACCAATTAGCCAGGGCGCAACAGCCGGTTCTCCAGCCGCCAATAACCTTGATCTAATGACACACCTGACCCAGCGTTCCAACCGGGCTATGATGTCGGCAACGACAAAAGCCAAGGAATTAAAAGCAGATCTGGTTGACAGCGAACATCTTTTATATGGTCTGACGACCGATAGTGAAATTTATAACCTATTGGTTGAAACCAAGATCCAGCCTCAGTTAATAATAGACGAATTAAATAAGACTTATAAACGGGGCACGGTCGACCGTCCGGTACAGTTATCCCCGAGGATTAAGAAAATTTTAAATGATGCCTTAGTGATCGCCAGAAAACTAGGCTTTGAGTTTATTGCCCCCGAACATCTTTTACTATCATTGTTTGAAGAGGGTGAGGGAATGGGGGCGAGAATTTTGGTTAAATTAGGTTTAAATAAAGAGGAGCTGAATAAAAAAATCGTCGGTAAAAAAGAAGGTTTGACTGAAGAAGAAAAAAAAGCTGAGAGAAAGAAAAAAGCATTGGACGAGTTTACGATCGACCTGACAGCCAAAGCCGCCCAAGGCCTGCTTGATCCGGTGGTCGAGCGGTCAGCGGTAATTGAACGCGTTATTCATATTTTATCGCGCCGGACAAAAAATAATCCGTCATTGGTCGGGGAGGCGGGTGTCGGTAAAACTGCAATTGTTGAAGGGCTGGCTCAAAAAATTGTCGCCAAAGAAGTACCGGAGCCGCTATTAAATAAAAGAATTCTTCAATTAGACCTGATGAGCATATTGGCCGGAGCATCTCACCGGGGAGACTTTGAAGAAAGAATGAAGGATCTGATCGAAGGGGTAAAAAATAGCCAGGGCCAAATTATTTTATTTATTGACGAAATTCATAATATTGTCGGCGCCGGTTCGTCGGGTGAAGGCTCGCTTGACGCTTCAAATTTTTTAAAACCGGCTTTAGCCCGGGGTGAGGTCCAGATTATTGGTGCAACGACGCTGACCGAATACAGAAAATATATTGAAAAAGATCCGGCCTTGGAACGACGCTTCCAACCGGTTCTGGTTCCGGAACCTACCGAAGAGCAGGGAATCAAAATGCTTAATGCAATTAAAGATAAATATGAGGCTTTTCACCGGATAAAAATTCCTCTCGATGCAATCGAAGCGGCGGTAATTTTATCCAAGCGTTATGTTGGTGACAGGTTTTTACCTGATAAGGCTGTCGACTTAATCGATGAGGCAGCGGCTGCTGTTCGATTGCCTCTTATTTCACTACCTGAGGAAATTAAATCACTGGAAACTAGAATCGCCCAGCTGGATCAGGAATTAAAAGAATCGGAAAAGAAATCTGATAAAGTAAGATCAAGAATCCTCAGATCAAAAATAGACGAGATCAACTCCGGTTTGAAAGAAAAAAAAGAAGAATTTAATCTAAAAAAAAGTCAAACTACCGCGGCAATAACCCCTGATATTATCAAAGATATTATTGCCCGTTGGACCGGTATTCCGGTTGCCAAGATCAGTTCTTCTGAAACAGAAAAACTAGCTCACCTTGAAGACATTATTCATAAGAGATTAATTG
>CAYQTP010000046.1:0-7144 GCA_964420475.1 uncultured Gammaproteobacteria bacterium | reverse complement strand
CCATATTTTTTACCTGATAAAGAATATAAACAATATAAGTCTTTATTCGATTTATCAAATATTTTAGTCGAGTTTTCTCAGAATTTACCGAAAAGATTTTCTTTGGGCGGGAATATGATTATAGAAAAGAATTTTTTTAATATTATCGGAGGATTTGATGAAGATCTGTTCATGGCGGAAGATCATGAATTGATTCAAAGGATATCCCAATGGGGGGTTGAAGTAAAGTTTATCAGAGAAGCTAAAACTTATTTTTCATTAAGACGGATGAAAAAGGAGGGACAGATCAAATTTTTTTACATGTTCTTTTTAGCTACCGCCCAGCGTATTTTCAAAGGTGAGATTAAGGATAAAATATATGATTATCAAATGGGCGGTCAGGTGTATGAAAAGGAAAAGAATAATCATAAGAAAGAAGAATTTATAGAACACTATCTTAATCAAATCAAGGAGCTTTTTAAGAGGTTAATTGAAGATTAAGCTTCAAAGGTAGAAACAATAGGGTAATGATCAGAGTATTTCACCTCAATTCTTTCAGTTTTTTTTAATTTTAAGCCCCGATAAAAAATATAATCGATTTTTAACTGATCAGTTAATTTATATAAAAATTTCCATCTTTTTCTAATATAAAAAGCAACTTTTTGGAAAAAAGTAAGCGTATGAAGAAAATTTTTATAGGAAAAATCAATCGTCTGACTAATATTTTTAGTAGCCTCGTTTAAATTATATTTTTTCATTAATCTTTCCAATTTTTTTCTTTGATATGGATAGTAATTAAAATCTCCGGTTATTATAAGATTTTTTTGACCATTGATATCAATAGTACGAAGGGCCTGATTGAGATGGCTGATTCGGAGATGATTGGGAGCAATAACATATAGATGTATATTACAGACAACAATTTTTTTCTTTGACTGTCGGTCAATAAAATCTGTTCTTAGAATGCTTTTTGGTTTCTTGAAGCCAATAAGGATCTGGAATAATGTGAATAACATTTCTTGAATATTATTACCGAGTTTAAAACTGGAAGAACTTAAAAATCGGAATCTTTTTGGATTATAAAACGTTGCGACGCCATAAATATTTCCATAATTTATAAAAGAATTCGAAAAATCAGCCAATTTATAATTTTCTTTTTTGAGTAAAGCAAGATTTTTTTCTCCGGTAATTACTTCTTGAACGCAGATGATATCAGGATGATATTGGTCGATTAACTTATTAATTTTCTCAAAACCCTTATTGTTAAGGGTATTGTAACTCAAAAGACTAAAATCCATAAAGATTATTATACTGGACAAACTCCTCAAATGTATAAATATAGTTATCCACCGGTTTTGGATAACTTTTATTATATTGTTGTAATAATCTAAAGTGTATTATATATACTATAAGTTATCCTATAAGCTATATGATTTAATCTATAGGCCTTGACAAACAATCTGCCTTTGTTTATATTAAGAGTTATGAAGAACATTTTCTTTTTCCAAGAGCCTAAATCATATAGCTTTAAAACAAAATACCAAAAAAAGAATGAGTTGATTGGATTTGTTGCCGATCAGTTTAAAAAATTAGCAAAAAAGAATTTAAGAATTCCGGTGACCCTGTATCATTTATAAAATAAAAAAGAGCATCACTACCGCTCGTATTTGAGGGAACGACGAATAGTAATGCTCGGTATTACATTAGCAAAAAAAAATTGCTTTGTCAACCCCGATTAAATCGGGGTTTTGCGTTTATTGATTTACTTGATACAAGGCTCCAAAGCCATTAGAAGACTTAAAAATTAATTGACCAATTTTAGACCATTTTTTTTCATTCAAATTTGGGTATTTTTGCCGTTCTAACCTTGAAACTACTACATATTTTATTTGATATTTTTTAATTAAAAATTTAGTTTGATCTACATTATCTGATTCATAAAGAACCACTACTTCCGGGATTCTTTTTCCGACAACTTCAGAGCTGCCGCGCCAGAGCCATTCGTGAACCCACCAACCGGCGACCGTTGGCAGCCCGGTAAAGGCGGATATCCTTTCATAGTCGGTATAGGAATCGCCTTGAGCTTCCAAAATGACAGGCTGTCCTTTTTCATTTCTATTCAGATAATCAATGATCTCACTATCTTCCAGATAGCTGTCTTTTAACCAAACCTGACCGTCCAGCTCTACCTTTCTATCAAGTTTGCCATAGTATGAAGGAATGGAAAAAAATGGATAAACAGATGGAAAAAGAAGAAAAATAATAAAAATAATGGTAATTAAGTTGTAAACAGCAGATTTTTTAATATTTTTCAGCAGATAAAAAGTAACGATTGAAGCTATACCCATCATAATAAATGCCTGGTAGCCAAGCTTAAACATCGTGTTAGCTCGAAAATGAGCCGGGTAGATATCTTTTATGTAAAAAAATTCAGGTATGACTGTCAAAAAAATACCGAAGGAAAAAAGGATAAAGAAAAAATTATTATATTGTTTTATAGCTCTATAATTATGAATTCTATTTTTAATTATCAAAAAAATAATAAAACTGATCCAGAAGAATCCCCAAAGGACAAAAAGCATCCAAAGAGGTGATATTTGGCAGTTACCGGCCTCAAATAGAAAGGGCCCGATCTTGCCGATATCGGTCAGGAATTTAGGAGAACAGTTAACTCCAATTCCGCTGATAAAAGGTTTGAAATACCAGGAAAACGGCAGAGAAAAAAGAACAAACGAGATTAATAATAATGTAGTATTGATAAAGGACCGGATTGAAAAACCCGATAGAAAAAGAAGAATTATTATTAATAAAATATAGATGGGGCCGTCAAAAGCATTGGTCATATAGTGGACAGCAGTTAGAAAACCAAGAAATATGGTTGAAATCAGTTGAAATTTGTTGAAATCAGTTAAAATTAATTGCCAAAAACTTTTTATTTTTGACTTTAAATTTTGACTTTTAACTTTTAACTTTTGACTTGAAGTAAAGATAATAAATAATATGGCTATTGTTAATAAAACAAACGGAATATCAAAAACATGACCATGTAAATCGGCAACCACATAAGAGTATGAAGGAAATTCATGAATAGTGAATGGAATGAAACGGGTGGCATTTGGATACCAATAACTAGTCGGATTGAAGGTTGAAAGTATTTTCCAGAAAGGAATAGGACTCTCATTAGGGTAGCCTTTGGTAAAAAGATAAATAGTATGGAGATTAGCGCCGAAATTAATAAAATAAGCGCCGATCAAACCATAAATTATAACCTTGAACTGATTGAATTTTTGATCATACCGCCTGATAATATTGATAATAAATGAGAATACCTGAGTAACGCTTAAGGCAAAGATGGTCGCAAGAATTAAATTATATCCAACCGAGGCTTTTATATTGCTGAGCTTGATAAGTAAGGCACCGGTCAGATGACCAAAATAATAATAATTAATTGGTTCAGGCGTGTACCAGATATCTTTCGGCGGAAAAAAATCACCCCTTAGAATTGAATTGATAAAACCAAAGTCCATAAACTTTTCCAAACCGTGGATGGAAGGCTCCTGGCTTCGGACAAAAGTCCAAAGAAAGAGAGAAAAGAGAAAAAGGAATTCTTCAAGAATAATCATCGGCAGATGATTAACTGCCGGCGATTGGTTTTTGGTTGATTTTTTATTTTTTTTATAAATAAAGAAGTTTATTAAGGCAAAGAGGCAGAGAATGAATATAAGAGCAAAACGATTAAAAGGAAGTATTTTAATGACTCCCAAAACGAAAACAAGATAGCTTAAAAGGATAATTCCTAAAATTTTGGCAAATGGATAACCTAAATCAAAGCCAAAGCTCTTAAATATTTTTTTGGTCAAGGGAGTAAAGACGATTCCGATTATCAAAAGCGGGAAATACCATTGAAGGGTCATTAAAATCCAGTCCATAAGAAAATATTATATAATAATGAGAATAATTATGGACCCAAAGTATCAACCGCAATCAATTGAAGAAAAAATTTATAAAGAATGGGAGGAAAAAGGCTATTTCAATGCTGATATTAATTCTGATAAAGAACCTTTCTCCATCATTCTTCCTCCACCTAATGCCAACGCCGATCTTCATTTAGGTCATGCGATGTATGTCTATGAAGATATTATGATCAGATATAAAAAATTGAGCGGTTTTGAAACATTATGGCTGCCGGGAGCCGATCACGCCGGATTTGAAACACAGTTCGTTTTTGAAAAACATCTAAAAAAAGAAGGCAAAAGCCGGTTTGATTTTGATCGGAAAACGCTTTATCAAAATATTTTGGAATTTGTCATGGATAATCGGTCAAATATGGAAAATCAGCTGCGCAGTTTGGGTTTTGCATTAGACTGGTCAAAGAAAAAATTTACCATAGATGAAGATATTGTTAAGATTGTTTATGAAACTTTCAAAACACTACATGATGCCGGCTTGATCTACCGAGAAAAAAGACTGGTTAATTATTGTACGTTTTGTGGAACCTCTTTTTCTGATTTGGAAGTGATTTATAAGGAAAGGACAACAGCTCTCTATTATATGAAATATGGTCCCTTTACCTTAGCAACAACCAGACCGGAAACTAAATTTGGGGATACTGCCGTGGCCGTTAATCCAAAAGATAAAAGATATAAGGATTGGATCGGAAAAGAAGTAGAGGTAGAAGGCTTGAACGGAAAATTTAAACTAAAAGTTATCGGTGAAGATTCGGTTGATCCCAAGTTTGGAACAGGGGTCGTTAAAGTAACTCCCGCTCATGACTTTACTGATTTTGAAACCGGACACCGGCATCATTTGCAGTTAAAACAGGTGATTGGATTTGACGGAAAACTCAATAAACTGGCTGGTCCATATCAAGGTCTTTATGTCAATGAAGCAAGAAAGAAAATAGTTGAAGATCTAAAGACAAAGGGATTAATGGTAAAGACAAAAGAAGATTATAAACACAGGGTTGGCACTTGCTATAAATGTGGACGCGTGTTGGAACCTTTACCCAAGGAGCAGTGGTTTATCAAAGTCAGGCCGCTAGCTGAAAAAGCAAAAGAATTGGTGAAAAAAGACACAATAAAAATTGTTCCTAAAAAATTTAAAAAAATTTTACTCTGGTGGTTGGAAAATTTTCACGATTGGAATATTTCCCGGCAGATCGTTTGGGGAATAAGAATTCCGGCATATTTATGTAAATCAACCGGAAAGTGGTTTATTACCACAGTATCACCTACAAGGTGTGATATATGTGGTAAAGACGATTTTGAACAGGATATAGACACCTTTGACACTTGGTTTTCTTCAGCCCAGTGGCCGTTTGCAACTTTAATGACAATGAAAGGCGGGTATGATTATTTTTACCCAACTTCTGTAATGGAGACAGGTTATGATATTTTACCTTGGTGGGTGGCGAGAATGATTATGATAGGAGTTTTTGCGACGGGTAAAGAACCTTTCAAGACAGTTTTTCTTCACGGATTGGTTCGCGATATTCACGGAAAAAAGATGAGCAAGAGTAAGGATAATGTAGTAAATCCTATGGATATGATTAACAAATATGGAGCTGATGCTCTGCGGTCTGCTTTAATCTTTAACGTAAAAGAAGGAAATGATATGTTATTTTCCGAGCAAAAAGTGGTCGGGATGAGGAATTTTATTAATAAAATATGGAACATAGGCCGATTCATCGAAATGAATATCAAAGATCCCGCCTCCGCCAAGGCTTCGGCGGGCAAGCAAAAATCAAAAATATTGAAAGAATTGGAAAAAGAATACAAGAAGGAAAAAAAACAATATATAAAATATATGGATTCATATCAATTTTCCAGGGCTTTGGGGCTGGTTTATGAATTTATTTGGCACCGGTTTGCCGATTTCTATATTGAGCAATTGAAAGATGAGATAATTAATGGTAATATAGAAGCTCTTGGAAGTTTAAAAGAAGTGTATTTAGAAAATCTAAAAATGCTTCACCCGTTCATCCCGTTTGTAACCGAGGCAGGATGGAAGGTGTTTAATAGAGAATCAATATTAAAAGAAAGTTTATAAAGTTATAAAGTTTATAAAGTATGAAAAGAACCTGGCAGCCGAAAAAGGCAAAAAGAAATAGAGTTCACGGATTTTTAAAACGAATGAACTCTCATGACGGAAGAAAAGTGCTAAAAAGAAGAAGAGGAAAAGGAAGGAAAAAACTAACCGTATAATATGTTAAATCCTAATTTTTTTAATACACTTTTTGTCATCCCAATACTTAATCTCTTGGTTGTTTTTTATAAACTTTTTTTATTTATTAAACTGCCGGGTGCTTTTGGGTTTGCGATCATTGCTTTAACAGTCGCTATCCGTTTGCTTTTTCAACCTTTTTTTCAAAAACAGATCGAGACAGCCAAAAAAATGCAGGATCTTAAACCCCATCTTGATAATCTTTCATTAAAACATAAGGAAGACAAAAAACAACTTCAGGCCGAGCAGTTAAAACTTTATCAACAGCATGGAATTAATCCGACTTCCGGATGTTTAGTGATGATAATCCAGCTTCCGATTTTTATCGCCTTGTATCAGACTTTAAATCTTTTTCTGATGAACGGCCAGACGGGGAAAACCATCATGGCAATTAATAAAGTATTATACCTGCCGATACTAAAAATTCAGTCGGTCGATCCTTGGTTTTTTGGTTTAGATCTGGTTAAAACACCAAAACAGATGGGCACCTGGATATATTTACTGATCCCCTTGATAACCGGAATCCTTCAATATTTTCAGGCTCAGGCGTCAATGCCGCCAACCAAAACGACCGCCGCGGTTGTACCGGCCGGCAAAGATAAAGATAAGAAAGCAGACGGCCAGGGAGATTTTCAAAAAGCAATGAATACCCAGATGAAATATCTGTTTCCTATTATGATCGGCTGGTTTTCCTACACATTGCCGGTCGGTTTGGCTTTATATTGGAACGTATTCTCGATCATGGGTATAATGCAGTACAAAAAAGTGAATGATAAATCTAAAATATTAAAGGTTAAATAAATATTTAAAAATTTTTTAAAAAAATATGGACAAAATACAAACAATCAAAACTGAAACAGAAGAACTCTTAAATAAAATGATCAGCAAGTATGAGGTGGAGGTGATGGATGACGGGGGAATTTTTCAGGTCATTATCAAAACC
>CAYQTP010000045.1:0-7162 GCA_964420475.1 uncultured Gammaproteobacteria bacterium | reverse complement strand
TTCTATTAATGTCGACTTTTGATGCTTTAACCGCTCTTAGCGCAGCCTCCCGTCCGGGGCCGATCCCCTTGACAAAAACATCGGCCGATTGAAACCCGAATTTTTCACCAGCTTTTTTTAAGGTCGTTTCGGTTGTCACGGTTGCCGCATAGGGAGTCGATTTCCTGGTTCCGGAAAATCCGTGCATTCCACAAGATCCGGTGACGATCGGATTGCCGTTTTCTTCAGTAATCGTCACTATCGTATTGTTAAAAGTCGAGGTAATATAGATTTTACCTTTAATGACATTTCTTTTAGTTTGTTTTTTGATCATAGTTAATTTTAACTTTTTGCCGGTGCAGCTTCTTTTACCGCTTCACCTGTTTTATTTTGTTCCAATTTGGCCCACATTTCTTTCTTCAAAGCTCCAACGGTCTTTCTTTTTCCCCGTTTGGTCCGGGCATTGGATTTGGTCCTTTGACCGTGGACAGGCAAACCTCTGATATGCCTGATTCCGCGGTAACTGCTGACCTCTCTTAATCTTTTGATGTTTTCGTTAACCGCCTCCCTTAGGTAACCCTCAACTTTATAATTTTTTTCAATTACTTCAATGATCTTTTTGAGCTCTTCTTCAGTTAATTCTCTGACTTTTTTACTGGCCTCTATCCCTGTCTGGGATAAAATAGTTTTTACATTGCTCCAGCCGATACCATATAAAATCGTCAAAGCGTAATCAATTCTTTTTTCATCCGGTAAAGTTACTCCTAGCATTCTGGCCATATTTTTTATTTTATAAATTTATTTATCCTTGTTTCTGTTTATGTTTAACATTGGAACAAACGACATATAGATTGCCTTTTCTTTTAACTATCTTGCATTTGGGACAGATTTTTTTTACCGATGATTGAATTTTCATATTTATTTTCGATATACGATCCTTCCCCGATTCAGATCATAATGGGTTAATTCCAGTCTGACCTTATCGCCGGGAAGAATTTTAATATAATTTTTTCTCATTTTCCCCGACAAATAACATAAAATTACCTTTTCTGAATTCATCAGTCTTACTTTAAATAAGGTGTTGGGAAGATTTTCGATCACTTCTCCCTCGACCGTAATCACATCATCCTTCATAAAGTCTATATTTTAGCATAAAATTTGTCTTTATTCATGTCAAAATTATCGGACCCCGGTCGGTCACTGCTATCGTGTGTTCGAAGCAGGCAGACAGGCTTCGGTCCTTCGTAATAATCGACCAGTTATCTTTTTCGTAAATCATCTTGTCTGTTCCCATCGCATAGATGATCTCAATGGCGATCACCAAACCCTTTTTTATCATTAAAGTTTTGTTGATCGGCAGATCAACAAAGCCTAAAACAAAAGGGTCCTCATGTAATTTCCTTCCAATTCCATGACCGGTCAGCTCCCTGATGATAAAATATCCGTGACCGGTAATTTCTTTCTCGATCGCAAAAGATATGGATCCGAGCCTGTTGCCTATCTTTGCTTCTTTAATCGCCAGGCTCAGGATCTCTTCACCTGTTTTTAAAAATTTATTGATCTTTGCGTCCTTGCTTTTTCCGACCACTTTAGTGATCGCATAATCGGTATGAAAACCCCGATATAACATTCCGATATCGAGCGTCAAAACATCCCCCTCGCGTAAAATACGATTACTTGGTTTTGTATGTACTATCTGTTCATTAACCGGTGAGCAGATAGTCCATAAATAACCGGGAACGGTTTTAAAAGACGATTCTCCACCCTGTTTTTTTATCAACTCTTCAGCTTTGCTGTCAATCTCTTTTGTGGTGATCCCTTTTTTGATTAATGGCATCAGTTCTTTGACCACCGCTTTTAATTTTTTGCCGCCTTCAGCCATTATCTTGATTTCTTGATCGGATTTTAAATTCACCATTTATGAATAATAAATTGTTCGAAATGTTGATTCTAATTTGTCATAAAAATCTTTCAAAGAATAGTTATTTTTGATTACATAATCGGCGAAAGCAATCGTCGAACCCATATTTATTCCGACTATCTCGTTGATATCTCTTTCTTCGCCATAATGTTCGGTCCGGCTGTTTCTTTTTGAAATTCTTTCGTAGCGGACGTCCTTATCGGTAAATAGACAGACGATCACCAATTTGATTTTTGGTAATTCCTTTTTTAAATATAAATATTCTTCCCAGGAACGCATCCCTTCTATGATAATTATTGAATTTTTTTCTAAAGCTTGTTTGATCTTTTTAATATTCAAAACCGCCAGCGCCTCTTTTCCATATTTTTCTCTTATATCTTCCCTGACCTTTTTATGCGTTTCTTCATTGTGAGGCAGCTTTTTTTGACTGATGTAATCATTAACAATTTTTCCAAAAGAAATTGTCGGCAGATTTTTCTTCTGAAAAAATTCGGCCGCTTGTGTCTTGCCGGTGCCCGGCAGGCCGACAATGGCGATAATTGTTTTTTGTTTTCTTTCCCAGCTAGTCACCTGATTTTTTATCAGCTGCTTGCCTAATCCCTTAAGGATTTCTTCATTGACCTCTTCTATTTTCATTGTTCCGTCAATGTCAATCAATTTATTTTCTTTCCGGTAATAATTGATCACCGGTTCGGTGAATTTATAAAATAAGGTGATCCTTTTGTTTAGGGCGGGCAATGTTTCATCACTTCTTGTGTTATCGTTGCGGTAAAATAATCTCCAGATAGCTTCTTTTTGAGGAATATTAAGATAGATCACTTTGTCGACATTATTTTTAAATTTTTTTACCTGCTCAAGTGTTCTTGGAAATCCGTCCAGGATATAACCTTTTTTATATTCCGGTCGGGACAGATAAGTGTTAACGATTTCTATAGTTTTTTCGTCTGGAACAAGAAGGCCGGTATTAAGGATCTCTTTGATATATCTCCCCAATTGCGTTTTTTCTTTGGCAATTTCTCTGAAAATATGTCCGGTTGATAAATAGGGAATTTTTAATTGTCTGGATAATAAATTACCCTGGGTTGATTTACCTGACCCCTGAATGCCGATGAGAACGAGTTTCATATGATTATGAGACTAATGAGACTCATAAGACCAATGAGTCAAATTTTAATCAAGTTTTTTAGTTTCTTTATGGACCGTATGTTTCCGGCAAATCCGGCAAAACTTATTTAATTTCAAACTGCCCGTAGTATTAACTTTATTTTTATCAACCACATAATTAACAGAGTGACACACTTCGCAAACTAAACCGACATCTATTCTTGAACCTTTTTTAGCCATATTATCTAAGTCTTAAATTATAATATCCGAATCCCAAGTAATTTTTAAGCTTTAAAATTTAATATTTAACATTTATTTCACAAATCTATCATAATTACGCATCATCAGTTGAGATTCGACCTGTTTAAAAGTCTCCAGAATTACAGAAACAACAATTAAAATACCGGTCCCGCCGATCACTAGATTTGTCAGACCGGTTATCTTTGAAACTAAGACCGGCATGACAGCAATAATACCTAAAAAAACTGCCCCGACAGTTGTGATCCTGTAGAGAATCCTTTGTAAATATTCCTTAGTGGCAATCCCCGGCCGGATTCCCGGAATGAATCCGCCTTGTTTTTGAATTTCGTCAGCTATTTTTTGCGGATTAAAAACAACGATTGTATAAAAAAAAGTAAAACCGACGACAAGAAAAAAGTAGAAAAAATTATAGAAGAAACCGGTTGGGGAAAAAACGGTTGAAAGAAAATTACCGACTCCGGCTAAGGCTGGATTTTTTACATATTTTAAAAAATTACCGATCAACTGGGGAAAAAGTACAAAAGAAACGGCAAATATAATCGGAATGACACCGGCCTGATTAAGCTTTAAAGGAAGAAAATTTGTCGCGCCCTGATACATACGGTTACCCTTGATCCTTTTGGCATACAAAACCGGAATTCTTCTGGTCGCCTCGTTGATAAAAACAATTGCGGCTATGACAAATAAAGAAAGAACTACGAAAATAATTACGTTAAAAATAACTTCCTGATTAATTACAGCCGCTGTCCGTCCCAGTAATATCGGCAGCCGGCCGACGATTCCGACAAAAATCAAAAGAGAAATTCCGTTGCCGAGACCGAATTCCGAAATTAATTCTCCAAACCAAACTAAGATAAATGTTCCCGCCACCATCGTCAGAATGAAAGAAAAAAATTCCAGAGGGGCCAGAACTCCAATCACTTTCTGATTTTTAAGAAGCATAAAGATTCCGATTGCTTGAACAACGGTTAAAGGTACTGTCAGCATCCGGGTGTACTGATTTATTTTTGCCCGCCCGTACTCACCTTCTTTTGATAAACCTTCAAGGTATGGGATCATCATGGTCAGCATTTGTAAAACGATTGAGGCGTTAATATAAGGATTAAGACCCAGAGCCATAACGGAAAAATTTATCAAAGTACCGCCGGAAAATATATCCAATAAAGAAAGAAACTGATTCTCTGAAAATAAGGCGCGTAGTTTAACCAAATTAATTGCCGGCACCGGTAAAAAAGCAAAGATGCGGAAAGCTAAAAAAATAAATAAAGTAAACAGAAGTTTTCTTTTAAGCTGGGGATCTTTAATAAGAACGTTGATTTTTTCAATAATTTTTTTGATCATTTTTTCGTCTCTACCTGGCCGCCTAGTTTTTCGACAGCCTTCTTAACTTTTTCAGAAACAGGTAATCTGATAACTAGTTTTTTCGTCAGTTTCCCGTTGGCCAAAATCTTGATCGGCAAATTTTCTTTTCCATTGGTGATAATATTTTTTTTGATCAAAACCGCCCTATCTACTATAGAAGCATCGGGCAGAATATTTAATTTTTCCAGATCAATTACGAAAGATCTTGATTTTATAGAATTATTTTTTCCTTTTCCCCTTAAAAGAGGAAATTTTTTGACGATTCTTCCCTGTCCTCCTCAAAATGAAGAGGAATACTTTCTCTGGCTTTTTGATGCCTGGTTGTCCCCCGGCCCGATTTAGATCCCTTGCCGCTGCCAAAACCGCGGCCGAGCCGCTTTTTCTTTTTGATATTTATTTTTGGCAGATTAGATAAAAAGTTACTCATATAATAATTAAAATTTGGTACGCAACAGACTTAAAGCTTTCATAATTGCGTAAGTATTGACGATCTGATTTCTTGAACCGATGATCTTTCCGGAGGCATTCTCTACTCCGGCAAGGTCCAAAATTACACGGGCGACACTCCCCACCTTTAATCCCGTTCCTTCCGGAGCAGGTTTTAATAATATTCTAGCAGCTTTAAATTTAAGTCTCACTTCGTGGGGAATGGTTTTATTTCTCATTGGAACATTGATCATATGCTTTTTTGCATAACTGATCGCCTTTTGAATCGCAGGCGGTACTTCAAGAGATCGGCCTAAACCGATACCAACCCTGCCTTTCTTATCGCCGACGACAACCAATGCAGAAAAAGTTACATAATTGCCACCGGCGGTTTTTTTAGAAACCCTTTTTATCTTCACAACTTTTTCCTGATATTGTTTATCTTCTTGCCTGTATTGAATCATATTTTTAATCCTCCTTCTCTTAGACCTTCCGCTACTGCCTTGACTCTTCCATTATAAGCATAGCTACCTCTGTCAAATATTCCGGACCTTATTTTATTTTCAATAAGTTTTTTTGCCAATCCGACACCAATTTTTTTAGAATCATCTCCTTTTTTTCCTTTTTTATAATCAGCTTCTTTTTTTAGATCAAAATTAGAAAAAAAGAATAAAGTTTTTTTTGCCTCATCGTCAATCGCCTGGGCATAGACATAACGGTTGGAACGGAAAACAGAGATTCTCGGCTTTGCCTTTGTTCCTTTAATATTTGCGCTGATTCTTCTTTTCCTTCTTAATTTTCGGTCAAAATTTACTTTAGTCATATAATTTTAAGCCGTTGCGGTGGCTGCTTTAGCTTTCTTACCTGGTTTAATTTTTAATTTTTCCCCTAAATATCGGATCCCTTTTCCTTTATAAACATCGGGTTTTCTAATCATTTTTATTTGATAAGCGACTTGACCGATCAATTGTTTATCGTATCCGGTAACAGTGACCTTATTATTTCCTTCGACCAAATATTTTATTCCCGGTTGTTTTTTAAAAACGATTTGATGGGAATAGCCGATTTTGAATATTAGATCTTCACCTTGTAATTTGACCGTAAAACCGGTTCCAACTACTTCCAGCTTTTTTTCCCAGACTCTTTCCACTCCTTCAACTGCATTGCTGATCAATTGCCGGTATAACCCGTGAATTGACTTGACTTTTTTTTCGTTATTTTTTCTTTTAATAACCAAGTTGTTTTCTTCTCTGGCCAGTGTCAATTCTTTTGGAACCACAAAAGACATCTCACCTAGAGGACCTTTAACTGTAATATTATTATCCTCAATTTTGAGATTGACTGCCGGTGATAAACTGATTGGCTTTTCGCCGATTTTAGACATAAAATTACCAAAAACTAAATAATAATTCTCCTCCTAATTTCGCTTTTTTTGCCTCTCTGTCAGTCATAATCCCTTTCGATGTGGAAAGAATTGAGTAACCAAATCCACTTAAAACAGGCTTCAAATTTTTATAAGAAATATAAAGCCTCATCCCTGGTTTTGAATAAATTTTCACATCACTAATGGCGGGCTTGTCCTCTTCGTAAGCTAAATCAATCGTCATGTTTTTTTTAATTTCTCCTTTAACTTTATAGCCTTTAATAAATTTTAAACTAACTAATTTCTTTAAAACAGCCTCTCGATATTTTGAACAAGGTGACTCAATAGTCTCTTTTTTCGCCATATATCCGTTTTTTATTCTGATAATTAGATCAATAATTGAATTTTCCATATGTTTTATGTTGCCTCGAGAACTTTCTTAGTAACTTTACCATGACTTCTAAAAGTTCGGGTTAGTGAAAATTCGCCTAAACGATGACCAACCATGGCTTCTGTTACAGAAACTTCTATAAACTTTCTCCCATTATGAACTCCAAACTTATGACCAACAAAATCTGGAGGAATTTGACAAGCACGCGACCAAGTTTTGATGACGGTATTATCATTGGTTTCTTTTTGTTTTAAGACTTTTTTTAATAATCTTTCATCAATATATGGTCCTTTTTTTCTTGATCTGCTCATAGTGAAATTTTTTTAACTCCGGGAATATCTCCCTGTAAAGCTTT
>CAYQTP010000044.1:0-7205 GCA_964420475.1 uncultured Gammaproteobacteria bacterium | reverse complement strand
GGGGAGAATTGAACTCCCATCAAAGGCTTCGGAAGCCCTTATTCTATCCGTTGAAATACGGGAACTTTGATCTTTATATTATATCAATCAGGAGTATTAAAGGACAAAGTAAGTAAAAATAGAAAGAATTATTCGATAGACTCCAAAATAGGTTAAAGAATTTTTCTGCAGGAACTTGATAAACCATCTTATTGCCAGCAGTGCGCTAAAAAAGGAAGCGATCAAACCAAGAAATAAATATAATGGATTGCTGCCTGAGAAAATTAACTGGGGATCTGTTTTTATAAAATCCAGGGCTGAGGCGGCAAAAAGAGTCGGTACGGCCAAAACAAAAGAATATAAGGCCGATTCTTCCCGGTTAAATCCCAATATCATCATAACCAATATAACCGCTCCCGCTCTTGATACTCCGGGGACAACCGCCAGTGACTGGCCAACACCAATCAATAACGCCTGTAGAACCGTCATTTGAATAATTTTTTTGTCAGTTTTAACGATTTTCTTGTTTAGCAAAAATTCATAAATGATGAATAACAAACCAATGACGAACAGACTGGCTGCAATTAAAGTAAAACTTTCAAAAAAAACATTTTTAATTATCTTATGAAGCAGTAAACCGACAATTGCTGTTGGAATAAAAGACAAGATAATATTTAAAAGAAAATTTCTATTCTTTAAAATTATTTTCCAGTAAACAAAAACGACTGCTAAAATCGCCCCCGACTGGATGAAAACTTCAAAGAATTTTTGAAACTCGGTGGCCGGAATGTTTAATAATTTAGAAGTTATGATCAGATGAGCCGTTGATGAAATCGGTAAAAACTCCGTGATCCCTTCAACAACACCCAGTACTAAAGCGTTAAATAAGTTCATTTATAAAGTATAATATAAAAAATGAAAGTTGCCTTAGTCCACGACCAGCTTCGGGAATTTGGCGGAGCCGAACGGGTGTTGGTGGTTTTGAAAAAAATTTTTCCCCGAGCCGATATCTTTACAACTACTTTTGATCTGGATTCCTTAGGATCACATAAATCCTTGATTAAAGACTGGAAAGTTAACGTTTCCTGGTTCGGAAAAATTCCTTTTTTGAATAAATTTTATTCTCCCTTTAGATTCCTAACGCCGTTGATCTGGGAAAGTTTTGATTTTTCAAAATATGACTTGGTAATCTCTTCGTCAGGCAGCTGGATGTCCAAAGGAATTAAAACCAAAAAACCGACGGTCCATATTTCCTACATTCATCACCCGCCCCGCTATCTTTATGGTTATGAAACGGCAATAGAATGGCAGAAATATTTTTTTATAAAAATTTACGGTTATATAATCAACCATTTTTTGCGGACTTGGGACTTTACCTCAACAAAGCGAGCTGATTATTTGATCGCCAACAGTGAAGAGACAAAAAAACGGATTGAAAAATTTTACCGTCGTGACTCCGTTGTCATCTATCCCCCGGTCAACATTCCCGATAAACCCGTTAACCCATTAACTCATAAACCGGGTAATTATTTTTTAACCGTTTCCCGTCTTGCCCGCGCCAAACATATTGATGTTTTGATCAAAGCCGCAAATAAAATTAAATTTAATTTAAAAATAATCGGAACCGGCCGCGACGAAGAAAGATTAAAACAAATGGCCGGTTCGACCATTGAATTCTTAGGAAATCTGACTGATGAACAAATAAAAAAGTCTTATTTTGGCGCTAGAGCTTTTTTATTTGCTTCACGCGATGAAGAGTTTGGCATTGCCGCAGTTGAGGCAATGGGATATGGTCTGCCGGTAATTGCTTATCGATCAGGCGGGCTGCCGGAATATGTTGTTGATGGCAAAAACGGATTCCTATTTGACTCATTAGACCCATCTAGTCTCATAAATAAGATTAAAGAATTTAAAAATCTAAACAAAGAACAATTAGCAAGTATGAGAATAAAAGCCAGAAAAACAGCAGAAAACTTCAGCGAGGAAAAATTTAAAAAAAATATTTTAAATTTTATTAAATCAAAAATTCATGCCCGAACTACCTGAAGTTGAAAGCATCAAAAAGCAACTGATTCCAAACGTCATTAGTAAAATTATTTCCGATATTGAAATTCTTTCCCCTAAAAACTTTATCGGCAATAAAAAAAATGTTTTAAATCATAAAATTGTTTCTGTCGATCGTTATGGAAAGGTTTTAGTTTTTAAACTCGTTAACTCGTTAACCTGTGAACCAAATAACTGCTTTTATTTAAACATTCATTTTAAACTTTCCGGTCAGATGCTTTTTGCTGAAGATGTCAACAAAGCTGTTTTCAAAAACATCATTCCCTTCACTAAAGGAAATGTCATGCCCGCCAATACCACCCGGATCATCATCAAATTATCAGATGGCAGTGGTTTGTTTTTTAATGATCTTCGCAAATTCGGCTGGATAAAAGTAACTGATAAACCGCTAATTCCTAAAGGGATTGATGTTTTATCAAAAAAATTTACACCTCAACTCATTAACGCGTTAACCCGCAAAACCCGTAAACCAATCAAAGTACTATTAATGGATCAAGATCTGATCACCGGTATCGGTAATATTTATGCCAATGATTCTCTTTTTCTATCTAAAATTCACCCTTTAAGACCTTCTAATTCTTTAACGGTAAAAGAAATTAAACTGCTTTATAAAAGTATTAAAAAAACGATTAGCGGAGGAATAAGAGATCTGGGTTCATCCGGAGCTGACGAGGCTTTTATTTTGCCCGACGGCTCAAGGGGAAAACATCAAAGAAATTTCTTAGTTTATCAGAGAGAAGGACAACCTTGCTTGAACTGCAAAACAACTATAAAGCGTATTAAACATAACGGCCGCAGCTCCTTTTTTTGCCCAAGCTGTCAATAACAATTGACAAGTATTTACAAGTACTTACAAAGTATTTTACAAGTAATTATAACTATTCATATCTCATCGCTTCAACCGGATCTAAAGAAGACGCTTTCTTAGCTGGAATAACTCCGAAAACTATTCCAATTCCCGAAGATACTCCAAGGGCAGTTATAACGGACCAAATGTCGATATAGGCAGGAAAATATATTCTGATTCCCAATATAACCAAGTAGGAAAATATTAATCCAACTAGCCCGCCAAAAAGCGATAAAAATACTGCTTCGCTTATAAAGTGGGACATGATATCCCGGTTAGTGGCACCAAAAGCCCGTCTGATTCCAATTTCTTTTATTCTTTCATAAACCGATACATACATAATGTTCATGATCCCGATTCCTCCAACCAATAAAGATATTGCCCCTATCGAAACAAGGACCATATTCAATACGGCAAAAATTTGATTGACCATGTTTAAAATATCTGTCATCTCACCAACTGAAAATTCATCTTTTTTATATCTTTTAAGCAGGGCTGTTGCGATGTCTTCTTTTACCTGCGGAATAGCATTTTCGCTTGATGCTTTAATGTAAAATGCATAAATATTTTTATCAGGATTAAATGCGCTGGCGGATTTAAAAGGTATAAATACATGATCATCGATACTGCTACCCCCTAACCCTCCTCCTCCCTTCGATTTAAAAACTCCGATTATTTTAAAATTTTGTTCATTTAGATCAACTGTCTTACCAATAGAATCTTCAATTGAACCAAAAAGTTTTTCAGCTATACTTGGTCCGAGAACTATTACTTTTAAACCCCGATCGGCGTCAGCCTTATCAAAAAAACTGCCTTGATCAAGCTCCAGATTCATAGAAGAATATACATCTGCAGTTGTTGCACCCACTTCAACAATTTGACTATCTTTCTCTCCTTTTATTTCAAGAAATTTGATAAAAAACGGCACTGTAAATTCAGTATTTTTTATTTTCTTAAGTTTTTCCAAATCTTTATTATCAAAACTTATCGTTCCAAACATTGACGAACCCATACTTTGAATACTTCCTCCTCCAAATCCACTTCCGGGCATGACCATAATCAAATTAGTTCCTAAACTTTCAAACTGTTGACGGATATACTCTTTAAGTCCCAAACCCAATGACAAAAGCAAAACAACCGAAGAAACACCGATCATTATTCCAAGCGAGGTTAAAAATGTTCGCAGTTTATTGCGTTTAAAGTCCTCTAAGGCAAAAGTTAATAAGTGGATGAATTCTTTGATCATTCAATATGATTATATTATTCATATCGAATTGCTTCAATAGGGAGCAGTTTGGCGGCTGACCGGGCCGGGAATACACCGAATCCAACACCGATCGCTGATGAAACCAATATCGCCATCAGCATAGAGTTTAGATCAATATAAGCCGGAAAAAATATTCTCAAAATTAAGACAATTGCAAAAGATAGTAGTAATCCCAATATCCCTCCCAGCAGTGACAATAGTACCGACTCTGATAAAAACTGAAGTAGTATGTCTTTTTCTAAAGCCCCCATCGCCCGTCTAATTCCAATTTCTCTAATCCGTTCGGTCACCGACACATACATAATATTCATAATCCCGATGCCGCCGACAACAAGCGAAACCGCTCCAATTGCGATCAACACCATATTCAACATCGCAAAAATCGATTCAACCGTATTAAGAATTTCTTTTGACTCGGCGACCGAAAAATCATCTTCTTTATATCTTTTTAAAAGAATTTTATCGGTTTCATTTTTCAAATCATTGATCTTTTCCGAGGAGACAGCTTTAATCACAAAGTTGGAAAAATTTTTTTTATTATCTATTAAAAAGGCGGTCTTGTAGGGTATATAGACGAAGCTGTCAAAGTCAGGACCACCAAATCCTCCTCCGCCTTTTGACTTTAACACTCCTATAACTTTAAAAGAGATCTTATCAATGCTGATTTTTTGATCAAGAGCAAATTCTGCTTGTCCAAAAAGTTTTTCGCCTATTTTTGATCCAATGACAGCTACCTTAGCTCTTTTATTAACATCACTTTTCAAAAATAATATACCTTGATCTATTTCCAGATTTCTGGTCGGAAATATTTCTTCACTTGTACCATAGATCGTTGCATATTCGTTTTTACCCATTGCCTCTATTTTGGAGCTTTTTGTTAACGAGGGGACTACCGTTTCAGCATAATTGGCTCTTTTTAGATTATTCAGATCTTTTTCGTCAAAGTTTATTGAAGTTCCCATCACGCTTGGGCTGAATCCACCGCCTCCGGATCTGAATATGCTTCCAGGCAGAACAAAAATTAAATTAGTACCCAAACTGTCAAACTGCCCCTTAATATATGCTTTAAGACCCAAACCGAATGCCTGCAATAATACAACCGATGACACTCCAATCACAATTCCCAAAGTGGTAAGAAAGGTCCTGACCTTATTGCGCATTAAGTCAGAATAAGCACTGATTAAAATAAATAGAAAATAATTCATATGAAGGTTTTTACCTTTCAATTTTCCCGTCTCTAATTTTTATGATCCGGCTAGCCTGTTTGGCAACATTCATATCGTGGGTAACGATAATCACTGTAATTTTTTCTTTATGGTTCAGGTCTCTTATTAAAGACAAGACTACCTCACCAGATTTAGAATCAAGATTCCCGGTCGGTTCGTCGGCAAGGATAAGCCTAGGGCTCATTATTAAAGCCCGGGCAATTGCAACCCGTTGCTGTTGCCCTCCTGAAAGTTTGTTGGGATATGATTTGATTTTTTCTTCAAGTCCGAATTTTTTTAAAAGTTCAAGAGCTTTTTCTTGAGGATCAAAAGTTAATTTTTTTCTTGAATATATTGACGGCAGCATAACATTTTCCAAAACCGTCAGTTTATTAATCAGATTAAATTGTTGAAAAACAAAACCGACAAAATCATTCCTTAGTTGTGAAATTTCATCATCGTTAAGTTTTGAAATATCCTGATCATTAACAACCACCTGTCCTGATGTTGGTCTGTCCAATAATCCGATTATATGCATTAAGGTGGATTTTCCTGAACCCGACTGACCGACTATTGATACAAACTCCCTATCTTTTATCTCAACATTGACATTGGTCAATGCATTAAAAATATTATCTTCATCCAAAATGTATTGTTTATTTACGTGAGAAATTTTAATCATAGATTGTTTCTCCATTTGTTACTCCGGATTTAATTTCAATTTTTCCATCGACTTCTTGTCCTAATTTAATATATCTTTTTTCTTTGCTATTGTTTTTGATTATTTGAACATAACTGCCCTTGGTATCTTTTTTAATAAATCTTGATGGGACCGAAATTACATCCGTAATTTCTTTCAGAACAAAGTCAAGATCACCCGTCATTCCTAATTTAAGAGGTAGTTTTTTTATCTCATCGTCAAGGGTCAATCGCAATTCATAAACCGTCCCTGTCTCACCGTCTTTGGGGGCAAAGGAAATATAATAAAGTGTTGCTTTGTAAGTTTTATCAGGATAGGAGTCTAAAATTATTTCGCCGATCATCCCTTCTTTTATCTTGATTACATCCGACTGTTCAGCTGTCACTAAAAAATATAATGTTTTAGGATTAACGATATCAAATTCCGCACCCGCCGGTGTAATATTTACACCCGGGAATGGTGACGAAACATGAGTGACAATTCCCTCAATCGGGGTCCATAAATTTGCATAATCAACGCTTAAGTTTTGATATTCAACATCAAGAACCGCATTTTCAAGACTGTATTGGTTGTTTTGCAAAACACGTTCCGCTTCTTTTCTTATACTTCCGCTTAGATCATATTGTAAATTCCAGTTGTCGTCTTTTGTCTGTTCAAAAGTGTTGCGAGCCGAAGCGAAAGTGTTTAAATATTTATTGAGTCTGTTTCTTAAGTCTCTTTGATCAAGAGTCGCTATCATTTGATATTTTTCAACAACATCTCCTTCTTTGACTCCAACCCAAGCCAGTCTTCCGGAAGTCTGAAATTTCAGATTTACTTTTTCATCAGCCTCAATTTTCCCCGACAAAGAAAGAGTTTCTTTTAAATCCTCTTTTTTTATTTTATAAGTTTCTATTTTGCCATTTACTGAGGTTTGACCGCGGTACACAAAAAAACCGATAACCAAAACAATCAACAACAAATACCACCTCTTTTTAAGAAATTTAAACATAGTTAATTTTATCACAAAAATGCCGCCCAATCACTGATCGGCATAACATTATAAAGTAAGAAATTCCAAGCATAGAGGAATATTGCCGGCAATAAAACAATGGCAATTATCAAAAATTTCTTTGAAGTGAAAAATTTTTCAAAAGCAATTAA
>CAYQTP010000043.1:0-7232 GCA_964420475.1 uncultured Gammaproteobacteria bacterium | reverse complement strand
TCCCTTCGAAGATTTTTTGATAAAGGTAAATGGGATATTCTTAAGGAGAAGAAAGAAAAAGAAGAAGAGATCGACGTTTTGTGTGGTGAATATGGAAAAGGCGGGGTCTTTATTAATTTTATGGGCATAAGAGGCGTTATCCCAAAAATTCAATTAACCGAACCGTTTATTTCACAACCGGAAAAAATGCGCGGCCAAAAAGTCAAGGTAAAAATACTTGAAGTTGATAAAGAAAAAAACCGTCTTGTCGTATCCCAAAAAGCTTCGGTTTTGAAAATTTCCCATAAGGATATAATGAAGAAATTTGAAGCAATAAAAGAAGGAAAGATCTATAAGGCTAAAGTATTGGGTGCATCGGAGTTTGGTGTCTTCTGCGAGGTTGAAGGAGTTGAAGGTTTAATTCATATTTCGGAAATTTCTTGGGAAAAAGTTTCTAATGCCGCCTCCTTCGTCACCGTCGGGGATACAATTGACGTTTTTGTCGTTGAAAAGAATATGACCGATCTAAAACTCAATCTTTCTTTAAAAAGATTATTAAAAGACCCTTGGGAGATAATTGAAGAGAAATATCCGAAAGACAAAGAGGTTGAAGGGGAGGTTACCCGAAAAGAAAAATATGGATATTTCGTTAAATTAGAGCCGGGGATTGAGGGCTTGATTCATATCTCAAAGTTAAAAGGTGACGAAGATTTAAAGATTGGACAAAAAATTAAAGCATTTATAGAAAGGGTGAGTAAAAAAGAGCGCCGGATGAGCCTTGTTCTTCCTCAAACAGAAAAACCGGTAATGTACCGTTAAAGAAACATTAAATCTTAAATTTTAAATATCAAAGATTATTCAATCAGTCCTTTTTCTTCCTCTGAGGCAATGACTTTGAAACCAACATGAGAGTGGCCGGCAAAGAAAAGTCCCTCACCAACTCCGGCCTGCAGTAAAAAATGTCTTTCTCCACCTGTTAAAAAGAAGGTTTTAGCAATTATTTCCACCGCTGCGGTTGACTGTTTTAAAATAATTTGAAGCGATGAATTGGTGATAATTGCCTTGCCTTCATCAGTGGACAAAAAATCCTCCACATCTTGAGTAATAGTTGTTAGTCCTAAATGATATTTACGGGCCCGCTTTGCAAATGAATGAAGATAGGCCCCCGAGTCTTTTTGTTTAATCAAATACCAGGCCTCATCCACAATCAAAACCCTTTTTTTCTTCTCGCGGCGTACCCGATTCCAAATATAGTCGAGAACTATATACATCGCCACCGGTCTTAAATTCTCTTCCAGATCGCGGATTCCAAAAACAGTAAATGGATTTTTTATATCAAAGTTTGAGTGCTGGTTAAAAATACCGGAAGCCGAGCCGGAGACAAATTTTTCCAATCGATCAGCCATTTCTTTTGATTCAGGCGTTTCCATACCGGCAAAAACTTTAAAAAGATCTTCAAGCAGAGGCGGCTCAAGTGAAAAAGTTTCCACGTCTTGCGTGATTCCTTTTTCCCGGTAGGTCAAAACCAAAGCCCGATCTAAAAGAGCATCTTGTGACGGAGTTAATTCACCCATAATCACCCGCATTAAAGAATGCAAATCCAAAATTTTATTGGAAAGCTCGTCTGGTCCGACATTGGTTTTTTCCAGATCAAACGGATTAATTTTATAATTGGAAGAGGCAGAAAAGACAACAAATTCTCCACCAACGGCCGGTGTTAATTTCTCATATTCATTTTCCGGATCAATAATGATCACGTCGGTTCCCATCATTAGCAATCTTAAAGCTTCCAGTTTGACCATAAAGCTTTTTCCTCCGCCAGACTTTCCCAGAATAACCGAGTTGGCATTTTCTAAGGTAAACCGGTCAAAAATAATCAGGGAGCCATCGTGTTCATTAAGACCATAAAGAATACCTTCGTTACGGGTCAGGGAAGCGGTGGCAAAAGGAAAGGTGGTTGCGAGAGATGTGGTATCCATGTTGCGCCAAACACCCAGTTTGTCATAAAAGATGGGAAGGGTTGATTTAAATCCCTCTTCCATTTCCAATGTGGCCTGACGGGAAATGATAAGTAAAGAAGACAAAACCGAATCAATTTCTTTTGTCGCCCGGTTTAATTCTTCCAATGAATCAGCGGGAATGGTAATATAGAGGCCGAACTG
Organism: uncultured Gammaproteobacteria bacterium; assembly: GCA_964420475.1. Taxonomy (GTDB): domain Bacteria; phylum Patescibacteriota; class Microgenomatia; order UBA1406; family GWC2-37-13; genus GWC2-37-13. Next base: position 5,091 of record CAYQTP010000043.1, on the reverse strand, counting down.
AAAAAATCTCTCTGCCCCTTTAGCTAATTCGGCCTGAAGGGAAAAAGCGTCGTCAAGGGCCACTTGAACTGTTGGATCAACCACTTTCCCGGCTTTGATATCACCTTCTATCGTCGCTTCCATTTCAGCAATCTTTCTTTTTAGATCGTCTAAAACACTTTTTGACTCAGTTGGATAGATATACATGGAAATATATAAAGGATGATCAAAGGTGATAAGAGAGTAAAGCCAGTTAGCGGAAACATAGCGGGGATAACCGACCACATATAAAGTTCGATAGTAACGGTCATCAATTTTTAAACTATTGAAATCCACTTCAATATAAGAAGGGGCGATTAAATCTTTGGTGGATACTGATCCGGCCGCTAAAAAATCAGCCATGTTACTGCTGCCAGTAGGTTTATGATTGCTGGCAGCTTGGGCACTATTTTTAGGTTTAGCAAATAAATTAAACATATTATATTATCAGCCTGACATAATTACATCTGTGTAACTTTCAATCGGGGCTAATTTCCGGCCGGTAGCTGATGGATTATAAAGATTATAATAAAGCTCAGTTAGCTCCTGACGCTGCAATATACTTCCGTTAAGACCGATCTTTGTGATCAGTCGGAGTAGATTATCTCGCTTAGGGTAAAGAGCGGTTTTTGCCCGGGTTATAACATATTCTTTATTTAATGAACCAGGATTGGCGCCGCTGACTCCCATTTCTAAAGGTGAAAAAGGAACCACGAAAAAAAACCGTTTTTCCAAAACAGTATTTATTTTAATAATGCTTTTAATAAATTCCCGGTAACCGACCATCCTTTTTTTTAAAATATCAACGGTTTGTTTATTTATCTTATCTTCCAGATAATCTAAATAAGAAGAAACATCAATTTTTTTGGAAACAATCAAAATTTGTATAGGAAAAGACAGGGAATTTAACAGCTCAGAATAAGCATAGATCATTGAGGACTGCTCTTCGGTCGACAGCAACCAGAAATTAACCGCTCCAACCTCAACAACTGTTGCTGCAGAAAAATTTTTCATTAGAACAATATCGTCTTTTATCTCCTCAATCTCAATAAAAGATTGAGTGGAAGCCTTAACTGGTGAAGTGGGTTTAGTGGTTGGCATATTAATAAATTAAATATTTTTATATCAATTCTTTAGATACTATTTCGATTGGTTTTTGGTTGAGATTTTCGACCCTAACTTTCATTGTATCAAAAAACAAATTCCCTTTGGGGTCTTTGATCTCAAAAAAATAATCAGCCGGAGAGAGGGGATTATAAGTGGCAAAAACTCCATGGGAATTAGTTTTCAGTATTCTAATTGGGTCGCCAGTAGGCTCTTTTTTTATATAAACGAGAATTCCGGTTAATGCGGTTTGTTTATAATTTTTTATTAATCCACTTAAAAAAGGGGTTTTAGCTTGAGGTTGAGTTGCTGGCGGTTGGGAAGTTTGTGCTGAAGACTTGTTATTTGGAAGCGCAGATTTTTTCCCCAATAAGGAGGAAAACGAATCGATAAAAAGATTGCTAATTTCCTGTTTCTTATTCTGATTGTCTGCCGGGGTTTTGTTACTTAAATATTTCGCTAGTTTCTGTTGAGAATCAATATGGGACATCACTCGATGCGGATCATCGGTAAAAATTAAATTTTTAAAAAAATAAATTGCCGGATTTTGTTTTTTGAAAAAATATTGAGTAGGGGAAGTCAGTCTTTTTATCATGTTTCTTACCCAGACTTCCATCGGCCTATCATTAATGGGGATAAAAGCAAAAGCAATACCAATAAGAGCTACAATTAGCCCCAAAATGAAGTTTAGAATAGGAATGGGAAAAATATAAAAAATTAATATTCCAATGGGGATAGAAATAATAAGATAAATAAACTGTTTAATCGTCAAAAAACCGATCAATTTAAATTCAAAAGTAGTAATCTGTCTCGGTATCGGATGCTGGTCCATAAATTTAGTATAACTAAAATTAGACGATAGATGATAGAATATAGAGTAGATTTTACGGGCCTGTAGTTCAGTTGGCTAGAACATCTGGCTGGCAGTCAGAAGATCAGGGGTTCAAGTCCCCTCAGGTCCACAATCTTCTAGCGCTTCTTTATCAATATAAATATATAACAATATAATCATACATTTTGTAGGTTATATGCGATTGACAAAAAAAGATTAAAATTCAAAGATAAGATTTAGATTTAAACTATTATGAAAACCTATACGCTTCGCAATCTGCCTGTTGACGAACGTCCTCGGGAAAGACTTTTAAAATATGGTGTTGAATCATTATCGCTTCAGGAACTAATATCTTTAATTTTTGGTCGGGGAATCAAAGGCGAATCAGTCATTGATATTTCTCAAAAATTAATCAGCACTTTTGGTTCATTAGATCAATTATCCGAAGCTTCAATCGAAGAATTAAAAAAAATCAAAGGTTTGGGTTTGGTTAAAGCTTGTCAATTAAAAGCTTGTTTTGAAATTTCCCGACGATCAAAAAAAGAAGAAAATTTAAATAAAAATAAAAAAGCGATTATTAAATTTCCGAGAGATATTTTTCCGCTTTTAAAAGAAAAAATCGTTAATTTTCATAAAGAATATTTTATCGTGGCTTCTTTAGATAATCGTAACAAAGTAATCAATATCAGCATAGTTTCTGTTGGAACCTTAAATTCGAGTTTAATTCATCCCCGGGAGACCTTCGAAGCGGCCATTAAAAACCACGCGGCTACAATTATTATCTGCCACAATCATCCCTCCGGGGAATTAGAGCCATCCGAAGACGATTTAATCGTGACACAAAATTTAATTAAAGCAGGTAAATTATTAGGGATTGAAGTGTCAGATCACTTAATCATCACTAAGGACGGATATTTAAGCTTCAGGGAGAAAAAAATTATTTAACAATCTTAAAGTCATCAAAAACCTCTTTAGGTTCTTGCCAAAAAATTTCGACATTATTAACAAAAGAAACCGGTGGACCCTTCTTTATTAACTCAATTATTTGCTTAACCTTATCTTCATCTCCTTGTATTAAAGCCTCGACTCCACCGCCAGCACCATAAATATCCGGATGGTTGTAGACGTTTCTTACCCATCCTGTTATGCCAATAATTTTTGCCTGGATTTTAGTCCAGGCCCGGAATCCGACACCGGTGACATCGCCCTTGATATAGAGATGGACTTGTTTGAGCATAAGATAGTATTTAGTATAAAGTATCTAGTATAGAGTTTGAAAAGTAAATATCTAGAAATACTAAATACTTCATACTTTATACTGAATACTATTTTAAGGTCGGGTCTAATTCTTGGGCCTGTTTTAAATATTTTTCTGCTGTTAAATTATTACCTTTTTCTTTATACAGCAAATAAAGACGATATAGAATATCTTTTGCTTTCGGGTTTATTCTTAATTGTTGTTCAAGATTATTTATCATTGAGATTTCATCATTTTCCTGACGATAAACTTCTTTCTCAATAGTTATTCCATAAATATTTTTATTCATTTCCAAAATTTTTTGAAATTCCGGAAATTTTTTTATTTTTTCCAATAAATCAATCGCAGAATTTTTATTATTTCCGACAAATTGAAAATATAAAGGAGAAATTGCCTGACTCGATACCAAATTAAAAATCAAGAATAAATACAAAACAACAAAAACGCCTATTGATATTTGATATTTAATATTTTCCTGCTGTTTCATAGTCTCATATATTATATACTTTTTTAATGGACCCAATCTATTATCAAATTTTTCTTGACAGGCTAATAACCATAAGTTTAGCCAGTTTAGCGGCCATCCTATCGGCCGGTCTAACTCTCGCTCTTATTTATTTAATGATTATTTTTCTTCGTTTAAAAAAAAGAGAACGGATTTCTTTAGAAATGGTTACATTAGAGGTAAAGTTAGCAAAAGAAAATGAAATCAAAATTGACGCAGCCGATCAAATGTTTTCCTCTTTTTCTTCTTTGAAAAAATCCGGTTTTTTTTCATTTTTAGAAGTTGACGACGTGATTTCATTTGAAATAATTGGTAAAAAGGCCGAGATTAGATTTTATGTTTCCGCTCCGGCTAGGATAATTGACCTTATCGAAAAGACTATTTATGGCTATTATCCGACCGCCGATATTAAAAAAGTTGATGAGCCGAATATTTTTTCCGAACAGGGAAAAGTAGTTTTCGGGGCCTTAGTTGAAAAAGAAGCTTCGTATATGCCGATTCGTGTCTATCGTGATTTACCTACCGACTCCCTTTCGGCCATTACGTCGGCCCTATCAAAGTTTGATAATAACGAAGCGGGAATCATTCAATTTTTGATCCGACCGGCCGATTCTAAATGGAAAAAATCCGGGAAAAACTATGTTTCTAGTACCAAAAAAAACGAAGCTAATCCGGAAAAAGCCACCTTTAAAACAGATCCAAAGGTTTTGGAAAAAATTGATGATAAATGTTCCAAGTCAGGATTTGAAACAACAATTCGTTTTGTTGTTACTGCGGCATCAAAAGAAATGGCCGATACTCACTTGAACAATATTAAAAATGCTTTTACGCAGTTTAATTCTGATCTGAATAGTTTTAGTGGTGCAAAAATTCATTTTAAAGGTGTTTTTATGATCAATTTTATCTATAAATTTTTTCCCGTGCTTGATCTGCCGTTTGCAAGGTCAATTTCGATCTTATCAACTGATGAACTGGCAACGCTTTTTCACTTCCCCAATAAGACGGTGGAGACACCTCACATCCAATGGTTAAAAGCGAAAACTGCTCCGGTGCCATCGGAAATTATCCAGATGGGGGGAACGGCAATTGGCTATGGTTATTATCGGGGAGTTAAACGACCGGTCAGTATTGGACTTGAAGATCGCCGCCGCCACGTCTATATCATTGGAAAAACCGGTGTGGGAAAATCAGTCCTGCTTCACGATATGGCTATTCAGGATATCAAGGCCGGTCATGGCGTTTGCGTGATAGATCCGCATGGCGATCTGATCGACGAAATTATTAAATATATTCCGCCGGAAAGGGCCGAAGATGTGATTTATTTTGATCCGTCCGATGTCGAGCGGCCAATGGGACTAAACTTGCTAGAAGCGA
>CAYQTP010000042.1:0-7406 GCA_964420475.1 uncultured Gammaproteobacteria bacterium | reverse complement strand
AATTAAATTCAATATAGTATCTATAAAAGTTTTATTATACTTAGTACATAGAAAAATTATAAATTTTTATTAATCAATATGAAAAATAAACAGGATGTTTTTTTGTTGATTTTTTCCGGGCTGTTTATAGCCGTTATTTTGATCATCAACGTCGCTTTGTTATGGAATCGGGGTGAAGGATCGTCGATCAACAGCGCCCAAACGATCTCTGACGCCAATGCCGAACGACGTAACAAAAAACCAAAACCATCAGATGTAAATAATATTTTTTCAAAAAATATTGCAGTTAAAGCGGCATTTTATCAAGATATAAAAGAATTCCTTCGTCCGGGGGATTCAGTATCAATGCCGGCAGTTAGAAACTCGCCCGATACACCGATGACAGTCGGAGATAATAAATTTCAAACCGCTCTGACAAAACTGGCTGAAGTCACTCAAAGTAATTTGAAAAAAGGGATAGTTTTCTCCGCAGTCGATGATGTGCGGAATTTAATCGGCGTATTACCAAGCGATATTACCATCATCGGATATGATTTTGAAGGAGGGATGACCCCTTTAAGCGAAATGCAAAATCCGGTCGGTTCAGTCACACAGTTTGCTGAGATCGTTCATGCAGCGGGGAAAGAAGTTGCATTTGGTCCAACGGTCGCAGTCTGGAATGGGTTGGAGAGAAATGGAAAAGTTCCTCTTGTTGCAAGAGCCGTCGATATTGTTATTCTTCAGGGGCAGAATATTTTGTCAAATGGGGGAATGACGGCGCTGATAGAACAGGTGAGCACCCTTGGTGCAACGGCAAGAAATGCTAATCCCAACGTGTCATTCTCGGTGCAATTATGGGTTGGAAATAATCCACCGGCAGATATGATCGCCGGGTTTATAAATATCGAAGATCTAATTGATACGGCAATTATCGGAACCCAAAACGACTTGTCCGGAGTTCAGGAGGTCTTGTTGGGGTTGGGAAGGTAACAGCTTTTTACCTGGTCCACTGCACCGAAGGGCTTAGATATCCTAAGGAAGTAAAATTTTTTGAAACTGCTGATTCAATAACCGCTCTTCTTGATAAATATCCTTCTTCTCCTGTTATGATAGACTCAAACCCAAATTTCTTTCTTATTCTACGTATAGTTGACCAAACATATTCTGACGCAGTGGTCTTGTCAGGTTTTTCTAATGAAGGAAACAATCTTTTATATATTTGCATTGGAGTTATTGGTTTTTCCCCACTTTCATAAATTGCTGTATAAACAGCACGTTCAGCCCGAGCCAGACCAGCATCAAATCTTAAATCGGTTTGCCCATAATCTCTTATGATTTCTGTCATGTACTTATTTTACTATAAGGCATAATTTTATTCAATGTTTGAGAATAAACTTTTATTTAAATTAATGGAATTTCAATAAGATTGAGGCTTGACTACAATCCTATAGTATGTTATACTATGGGACTTAAAAGATATGAACAACATCCTAATGAACATCATTGCCGCAGCCTTGATTTTGCTTATAAACCCTCCTGTGGGTGCTACGCCTAAAGCCTTATCAGAGGTGTCATATTCCTTATCCAATCGTTACTCAAATACCTTCGTTAACGACGTATTTTCGGACAATATTTTACTGACGATTGCCTACCTTGGTGGAAAGGTTAAAAAAGGAGAAGCTATCTCATGGGATCAGGTTAAAGCCGAAGGCGAGGTAAAATTTACCCTAAAACCGGGCGAAACGTTCGCCTTTCACGACGCCGTGCTTGAAAAGTATAAGGGCAAGATAGCCCTGACGACCAATGCCCATTTTAATTCATACGAAGGATTCAAATCTGATGGTTGGTTGATAGGCGACGGAGTCTGCCATCTTGCTTCATTTATCTATGTGGCTGCCAAGAACGCCGGCCTTGAAGTTGAAGCTCCAACCGCTCATGACTTTGCCGTCATTCCTAATATTGAGAAAAAGGATGGTGTCTCAATTTATTCTGAAAATACTTTACAAAATCTGTACATAACTAATAATCAAAATAATGATATTAGATTCGTATTTGTTCATAAAGAAAACACTTTGACTATTAGGGTGGAGTCGGCTATCATAAATGAATGAGGAAATTAATTAGTCTACTGGCTGTTTTAATTCTTATACTGCTTCTTTATCCTCCCACAAACGTAAAAAAAATTCCATGTGCAAATTCAATCAGCTGTAAAGAGCCGCCAAAGTTCGAGATAGAAACAAATGCAACCGGAATATATAATAATCAGCCTATTTTTGTTCCTAATATTTCTCTTTCCAAAGACGAGAACGTTAATCCCGTGCTGGGTATAAAGACATCAAGGGGGGAGAAGCACATTTATGTAAATCTGGCGACCCAGACCCTAACCGCTTATGAAGGAAACCATCTTTTTATGCAGACACTTATTTCTTCCGGTCTCTGGGGGAGGACCCCGAAGGGCGATTTTACCATCTGGTCAAAATTCAGGGCGACAAGAATGAGCGGTGGGAGCGGGGCTGATTACTATGATCTTCCCAACGTCCCGTATGTTATGTATTTTTCAAATAACGAAGTGCCCGGTGGCGCCGGATTTAGTTTACACGGCACTTATTGGCATAATAATTTTGGCCATGCTATGAGCCATGGATGTGTCAATATGAAAAAAACAGATGCCGCCAAGGTGTTTGAATGGGCCGATGCCCCGGCCAACGGAAACAAAGGGACAAAGATTACAATTTATGGCGATCTGCCGGTCTAGCAATTAATGAAAGACAAAGTAATTTTTTTCATTTTAATCGTCACTATTATCTCTTTATTTTTTTTGGTTCAAAGAAATAATAAAAGGAGTGAACCTGTTAACTCATCTGCGGCCCCACCTATCATTACCCCGGTACAGATCGAGACAACCAATGTCATGGATTCACCGGATGGAAGTTTGAAACTAATTCTTGAAGAAAAAAACGGACTACAAACAATTTTTGTGACAACGATACCTGAAGGCCAAAAGGTTCAGATCTATAAAAAGGAAACAGCTGGTCATAAACTAGAAATACCTTATAACACCTGGTCTCCGGATAATATTTATTTTTTTCTTAAGGAAAAAACTCCCGCCATAAATAATTATCTGGTTTTTCAAAGCTCGGGAAATATATTTGCAAGTGATTCGCCCTATCTTTCCGTACAAGAGCTGTTTAGAAATAAAGTACCAAATTACGCCATAGAAGATATAACCGGATGGGCCGCTCCAAATTTATTACTTATTAATGCCAGAATGATTACCGAAGACAAAAAAGCATCATTTTGGTTTGAAGTTCCCAGCCAGTTATTTATTCAGCTGGGGACATATTTTAAATAAAGATTGAAAAAAATACTTGTATTTTTATTTATTTTAATTTTAATCGGTTTGCCGTTTTACTGGTATTTTTTTGGTCCGGCGGGGGATTCCAAAGAATTAAAAATATTTATTATTCCTAAAAACCTCGATGGTTTTAATTTAGTTCAAAAACTGGAAGAAGAGAAATTTATTAAAAAAAATAAAATTCTTGAATACTATCTTAACACCTTTGTTTTTTTTGCCGATGTTAAACCGGGAGGATACAAACTAAGCCGGAATATGTGGGCGTTGGATATATTCAAAAAAATTAGTGGCAAACCTGATCTTGTCTGGGTCAGTTATTCAAGTTGTCTCCGCAAAGAACAGATCGGGGAGATTTTAGCTGAAGCTTTAAGCTGGTCTAAGGACGAGCTGACAAAATGGAATGACGTTTATACTAATTCGTCACCTGAATATTTTGAAGGAGTTTACTATCCCGATACATATCTTATACCGGTTGACGAAAACGGAGAACAGGTCGCCCAGCGATTAATCAACCGGTTCAATGAAAAATTTGCACCGTTATCCGATAAATTTATCGAAGCCAATATCCGTTGGGTGACCGGACTCAAAATTTCCTCTCTTATTGCACGCGAGGCGGCGGGAACTAGTGATATGAAACTTATCTCGGGAATTATCTGGAATAGGCTGGATCGCGGTATGCCGCTTCAGATCGATGCCACCATGCAGTACACTTTAGGTAAGAATAGTGAGGGCAAGTGGTGGGGGGCGATCAATGTCAAAGAAAAACAAAATGACTCCCCATATAATTCTTATCTTCATAAAGGCCTGCCACCAACCCCGATCTGCAGTCCAAACATAGATTATATTGATGCAGTTCTAAATCCAGAGGAAACAGACTGCCTTTTTTACCTGCATGATCATTTCAAACAAATTCACTGCGCCGTAACCTACGAAGACCACCTGAAAAATATTAAGAAATATTTAAATTAATATAATTCAAGCTTATGTTTTATAAACAAATATTAGGAGGTTTAGCAGTACTACTTGTCATTGTTAGTTATTTTCCATATATAAGAGATACTTTATTTGGTAAAACCAGACCCCATGCATTTTCCTGGTTAATATGGTTAGTTCTAACAACGATCGGATTTTTTATACAGATAACAAATGGAGCTGGGGCGGGAGCATGGTTTAACGGACTGATGATAGTTGTCTGTGGAATAATAACTGTTTTTGGTTTTATTAAAGGAAAAAAAGAAATCGTTTTTATTGATTGGATATGTTTGGTGTTGGCTTTTATTGCAATTTATTTTTGGTTGATTGTAAAAGAACCGGTCCTCTCAATCATCTTTGTTATATCAGCCGATTCTCTGGGAATGATTCCGACAATAAGAAAATCTTATGTTCATCCTTATTCAGAAACTTTAGAAACATATGCGATTAATATTCTAAGAATAATTTTGGGAATTTTTGCCTTAGATAAAATTACTTTTTTAACCGTGTCTTATCATATCTATATGATCATCGCCTGCCTTACTATAGTGACAATTTTAACTTTAAGACGAAGATATATAAAACTTTTAAGTATTTAGATTTTATTAATTGAATAATTATCTTGATTCTGTTCCTGACCTTTTTTGAACCGCTCTTTTTGCAGCAGTTATTTCCGCATCTAATTTAATTTTTGCTTGTGCACCTTCTACTTCTCCACTTGATGCTTTTCTTGCACAAGCACATATTTCCGCTTGGGTTAATAATCCTAATTGATCTAATCTTACTTGATAAAGTGTCATAAATCCATCAGCTATAGAATTTCCAGACATATTATTTTAAATTAATTATTAAGTTTTGTTATTATATCAATTTAATGTCAAAAAATCAACTTTGTGAGCCCCGGGGATACGAAGTAGTTACAGATTGATATTTAATTTTATTCATTCCTTAATACTGTAATATAATAAATATCCAGAGTATTAAATATATTTGTTTAAGAAACACAAAAAATGGGAGTGGAAACAAAATTTTTAACAAAAATACCTCCAACATGCCCCTTTTATCAAGAGGTAAAGCAAGCTGTTAATGTTTTGCAATCGGAGGTTAGTGGTTCTACTCCAATATTTCAAATCGTTCACGGTCTCGTTGGAGGATTAGAGGAAAACGGAATGTTATCTCCTAATGAATGGGTTGTTAGACCACTTAATAGCGGAAAGATTATTGTTCACAATGATTTTTTGGAAACACAAAACCTTTTTAGTGAATTAGAGACAGGAGAAGCTCATAATTTGACTTGGAATGCCGATTTAACACTACAAACTTTTCAAGATTTTATGTCAATAACCCTAGATTATAGAAAAAGACATAAAGCAATTTACGATGAGGCGCTCGGTTTAATGAGTACCCAAGATAGAGTAACCGTTCGGTTATTCTATCAAGGGAATTTAGCTAATAGTCATGACGAAGGTTTATTGTTAGTAGCTGTCCCATCCCCTTTTGATAATCCAATACTTTGGAAAAATGTGTTTGGATTCTCAGAACAACAAATTGAAAAATTAAATACTTATTCAAAAATACACGAATGCGGTGTAATTCTTTCTTCAAAAAAATATAGAGATGATAAACCAAGAGGTCATGATTATTTTTCTTATGCTGCAAGAGCTGTTATTAAACACGAAGTAGCAACAATACAAGACAAATTTTTACTTACTGCAAAACATGAAGGAAGCCACGGAATAATAGATGAGACAGTTTTATCTTTAATATCGGTCAGCAACTCAAATCCTATTGACGAAGGTTTTGTCAATGCAATTAGTGGAGAAGTCAAAGCAGATGCTTACACTTACCTTTCATTACAAAACTTACTTGAAAATCCTAAACCTTCTTTAACAGAAATGGAGCCTGATAAATTGGCCGATTATAAAAGAGAAGCAAACTATATAGCTGGAACAAAGTTTTTTCATTCTTTATTTCAACTTGTCAAAACTAAAGAGGGTGGTGCTGATGAAACAATTTGGTCAAAAATAACTGCTAAAATGTTTAAATTAGCTTTACAATTAAAAAAAGATAATTTAACAGGAACAGAAAATCAAAAGATATCCATTTTTATGAAAAGGCTCATAGAAGAATTAGGAATACCTTTTCAGGAATTACAATCAATTTATGACAGTTTGAATCAAAAATAAAATTAATATAAATTATTGTTACTTTATTCCGTCTTAACAACAAAATGTGACCCATCGGTTACGAGATTGGAACTATATCTATGCAGACTTATTCAAACTATATGGTGGATTAGGTTTAGCTTCAAATAATTCTGAAAACTATCTACCTATAGGATATGGAACAAATCATTTTAATATATAATTTAATAAATATATGGGACTACCTGAAGGAACAACTGAAACAATCAATGATTCTTCAATTAAAATAGATGATGCTGGAATAGAAGACATCTCTTGGATAATGGAAATTCAAAGATCGCAGCTTAAAATACCAGAGAATTTATCGAAAGAAGAAGCAAGACAAGGATTTTTAGTTTATGAAGTTGGAGCTGATGAATTAAAAACACTTATTACGGGCAATATAAAACATATTATTAAAGTCGCCAGAAAAGATGGTAATGTTGTAGGTTATTTTATTGCCTATGATATGAAATATTATTTACAACAGCACCCGAAATGGTTGAATGAATTTGAAGAAAATTCAGGAGGTGATATGAAACAAATATTCCAAGGTTCTGATGTTCTTTTTTCGAAACAACTTGCTTTAAGTTCAGTTGCTAAGAAAACTGGTTTAGGAGAAAAATTATGGGAAGCGGTTTATCAAGATGCAGTTTCTCAGGGTTTTAGATACGAGGTTGGAGAAGTTCTCGCTGAACCTATACGAAACGTTGCCATGGAATCATTAGTTTTTGGTAAATTGAAATTTAATTTAGCGGGGTACAGGACTGATAAAAATAATAGAAAATGGTCTGTGATAACACGTTCCCTAAAATAAAGTCGTGTTTTATGTTGTTACAATAATCTAATCTGTGAGCCCAGACAGAATCGAACTGTCATCTAATCCTTAGAAGGGATTTATTCTATCCGTTGAACTA
>CAYQTP010000041.1:0-7473 GCA_964420475.1 uncultured Gammaproteobacteria bacterium | reverse complement strand
AGAAAAGTGAATTATCATGCTGGTAGAAAAAGATAGGGCCAACGCCCAGACCGGCTTTAATTGAAAAGAATGTCATCAGCGATGAAAATCTGGGAGTTCTTATTTCCGATTATTTAAAAATTCCTTTCGTCATTCTTTCAAAGATATCGATTCCCGAAAACGTTTTCCGGATCATTCCGGAAAAAATTGCCCGCAAACATAAGGTCATCCCTTTCTACAAAGATGATAAAAGCATCAGGGTGGCCCTGGCTGATCCCAACAAAAAAACACTTCTTGATATGCTCGGCCGGAAAGCCGGACTGCCGGTCATCCCCTATCTGGCAACGGAAAGGGATATCAATAACACATTCTTTATCTACCGCAAAGACCTCCAGGTCATATTTGACCAGATTTTGGAGCAGGAAGTTTACTCCGGCGCCCAATTGATCATCAAGGAAGATGCGCCGATCATCAAAATAGTCAACCTGATTATTCAATACGCATCTCAGGATAAAGCCTCCGATGTCCATATCGAACCGCAGGAAAAAAAATGCCTGATCAGATTTAGGATCGACGGTATGCTTCATGACGTTGTCCAGCTGCCGATCAACCTTCATGACCGGATCATCACCCGGATAAAAATTATTTCCAACCTGAGAACCGATGAACATATGAGCGCCCAGGACGGAAAAATGAGCTATCATGACGAACTGGAAACGATGGACATCCGCGTCTCGATCCTCCCGATCGTTGACGGCGAAAAGGCCGTCCTCCGGCTGCTTTCGACCCACGCCAGACAATTTTCATTGATCGATCTGGGTATGAATGAAAGAGAGCTGAATATAATAAATCAGTCAATTATCAAGTCTTATGGAATGATCTTATCGACCGGTCCGACCGGATCGGGAAAATCAACCACCGTCTACGCAATTTTAAAAATTATCAATAAAAGGGAGAAGAATATCACTACCATCGAAGATCCGGTCGAATACCGGATCAAAGGAGTCAATCAGATCAATGTCAACACCAAAACCGGACTGACCTTTGCCAGCGGATTAAGGTCCATTCTCCGCCAGGACCCTAATATCATCTTTGTCGGAGAGATCCGTGATATCGAAACGGCCGGAATTGCCGTCAACGCCGCCTTAACCGGACATCTGGTCCTGTCCACTCTCCACACCAATGATGCTGCAACAGCTCTGCCGAGGTTTATTGATATGAAGGTCGAGCCGTTTTTGCTTGCCTCGACGGTCAATCTAATTGTCGCCCAGCGGCTGGTCAGGAAAACCTGCGAGATGTGTAAAAGCTCACTGATCATTTCAAAGGAAGAACTGATAAGGAATCTGCCGGAGGAAGTGATCGTCAAAAATCTGGGAGACAGTAAAGAGTATACGACTTATAAAGGCAACGGCTGCAAGATCTGCCACAATACCGGATATTCCGGACGGATCGGAATTTTTGAAGTATTGGAAATAACCAAGGAAATAAAAGCCTTGATTGTCAAGAAAGCCGATTCGGAAATTATTGCCAGTCAGGCAATTAAAGACGGTATGACAACTTTGCTGGATGACGGTTTGGGCAAGGTAAAACGGGGTTTGACGACACTTGAGGAAGTATTAAGAGTTACCAAGATCGAACTATCATGAAAAAAGAAAATATCTCTATTTCCGAGGCCGAAAAAATGGGATTTTTGATCGGCTTAAGCACCATGCTTGCCTCCGGAATTACAATTGTAGACTCGGTTGACTCGATCATCGAAGATGCTAAGGGCAATTTTAAAAAATTTTTACTAATTTTAAAGACCGACATTCAGCAGGGAAAAAGAATGTATCTTTCTTTGAATAAATTTCCCAATATTTTCGACCGGGTGACGGTCAATATCATCAAAGCAGCTGAAGAAGCCGGGACACTTGATTCAACCCTCAAACAGATAAGAGTAAATCTGCAGAAGGACCGGGAGTTTTCCGATAAGGTCAAGTCGGCCCTGATGTACCCGATGTTTATTTTTGTCATTTTTATCGCCGTATTGGTGATGATCTTAATAGTTGTCATTCCAAAAATATCGACCGTTTTTCTGCAGTTAAAAGTCACCCTTCCGCTTCCGACAAAAATATTAATTGTCCTTTCCCAGTTTATTTTGAAATCGACCGTTCCGCTTATCGTCGGATTGATAGGATTGACCGTGATGACAATCTATCTTTATAAAACAAAAAAACACCAGCTTGTTCAGATGATTTTCTCACTTCCTCTGATCTCAAAGCTCATTCAGAAGGTTGATCTGACCAGATTAACCCGCGGCCTTTACATGCTGCTTAATTCCGGGATCACCATTACCTATGCTTTGGAGCTAATAGAGGACGTGATCGTTAATAAAGAAATTGTTGAAACGGTTGCCTATGCAAGAACGATCGTCGCTTCGGGAAAAAATTTCAGCGAAGCTTTAAGAAGACATAAAAAAGTTATTCCCAGTCTGATCATCAGAATTATTGAAGCCGGTGAGAAAAGCGGAACACTGGACCGGTCTTTTTTGGAAGTTTCCGAATATCTGGATTACGAAGTTACTCAAAGCCTTAAAGCTTTTACCGCCCTGCTTGAACCAATAATGATAGTTCTTGTTGCCATAATGGTCGGCGGCATGATGATTTCAATTATTGCCCCAATCTATAGCATGATCGGTCAAGTCGGTGGTTAAAAAAAATCTTATGCTAAAAAACAACCGGGGTTTTACTTTCGTTGAACTGATAATAATTATGGGTATTATGACCCTGCTGATGATGATTACTACGGTTAATTTGCTTCCGATCAAACAAAAAGTTTCGCTTTCAACAACAGTTCAGTCGCTGATCACCGACATCAAGCAGCAGCAGTTGAAGGCGATGAGCGGTGAGACCGGTCAGGGAATTTATTTTGATCCGGACCAAAAAAATTATTATGTTTTCAAGGGAAGTGTTTATGACCCTTTAAATCCGACGAATTTTAAAATATCTTTGGATGAACAGATTATAATTGTCTCACTTGACTTCACCGATCGACAGATGATTTTTTTGCCGGAAAGCGGGGAGATCGGCAGTTTTAATCCATCTTTCGCTTTAAATAAAATAATTTTTCAAAATATAGCTTCCGGAGAGCAAAGAACGGTTTCAATTAATAAATTTGGTGTTGTCGCAAATGTTCAATAATAAAAAAGGACAGTCATTAATAGAACTTCTGATGATTATGGGTCTTTCGGCATTGCTTATGCCGCCGATCTTTGCCGGATTTATTTCTTCCCGTGATGGAAAAGCCCAGCAGAAACAGCGGTTACTGGCGACCGCTTTAATGAAACAGACCCAGGAAGAAACCAGGAATGTCAGGGAGCGCGGCTGGAACTATCTGGCTCCGACCGGGACCTATCATCCGGTGCTGTCCGAATCGTCTTTTAGTCTGGTATCGGGTCCAACCGGTGTCAATGGTTTTACCCAGCAGGTACTGGTTGAAGATGTCTACCGGGATACGGGCGGGGCGATCGTCCTCTCCCCGACTCCGGGGAATCTTGATCCGTCAACCAAAAGAATTTCAACCACTATCTCCTGGATAAACCCTAAAGTTTCCTCTATCAACCATGTCACTTACATGACGCGTTTCAGAGACAATCTTCCATATACGGAGACGACAAAAGCCGATTTTAACGATGATCCGGACCATTTATCTGTCTTTGATAAAACCGTGGCGGTCAATACGACCGGAAGCAGCCTGCCTGATGATGGAGAGGTTGATATGGGCTTGGGAGGCTTAAGCGACTGGTGCAATCCGTCCCAGTCTTTAACAACGGTCGACCTTTCAAGGCAGGGTATCCCCACGGCCATCTCTGCTATAGAAGGCAGCGTCGTCACGGGAACGGGCGGCAACGCATCCGGTCCGACCTTCGCCCAGATATCTTTTCCCTCAGCCCAGGTCACCGGAACATTTGATAATAATAAGGCCAACGGTGTTTTCAGGGATGCCGATCATTACGGTTATATCACCACCACCGATCATACCGCCGAACTGAAAATACTTGATCTTAATCAATACAGCAACCCGCCAATCAACGATAAATTTTTAAATGTCGGTTATTTCAATGCTCCGGGAGAAGGGACTACTTATGGAAAAAGTATTTATGTTTTAAATAACATCGGCTATCTGACCACTCTGGATAGTAAATTTTATACCTTTGATCTAAGCAGCAAGGATGGTGAAAGACCCCGTTTAGGAAGTTATGACCTAAGCCTGGCCGGTGTCGGTGATAAAGTTACCGTCATCAATAAAGATGGTAAAACCTATGCTTTTGTAGCCACTGAAAATACAACCACTCAACTTCAAGTTATCGATGTTACCAATCCCAGCGATCCTTCAATCGTGGCCTGGTATCAAACGGGTAATGATCAGCCCGGCATCGACGTTGTCACGAATTTGACCGGGTCCAGAGCTTATCTGGTTACCTCCTATGCAGCGGGAAAAAAGGATTTTTTTATTCTTGACACATCTGCCCCTGTTCTATCAGGAAATCTTCCGCTTGTCGGTGATTTTGATACCGAAGGTATGACTCCCTACGGAGTTGCTATCGCGACCGGAAACCGGGCGATTATCGTTGGAACAGGCGGAACTTATCAGTATGAAGTTTTAAGACTTGATGATGAAACGCATCCGGTCACCTGTCCAAATATAGGACTATCAATTGCCGGCGGCGCTTTTGGGATATCAACTGTAATTCAATCTAACGGTGACGCCTTTGCCTATATTGTCACCGGTGATCCAAATGCCGAACTGAAGATCATTGAAGGCGGCCCCGGCGGATCGTTTGGTTTTAACGGTACTTTTACCTCCGCTCCTTTTGATTCCAATGGCGGTACTTTTAATCACGCCTTTAACCGTTTTACCGCTAATGTTTCTATTCCAACTCAAACATCTATCAGTTTGCAGGTAGCGGTTGCGGCTCCCGGCGCCAACGGTTGCACCGACGCAAACTATACCTTTATCGGACCTGATCCGGCCGATTACCTCAACAGTCATTTTCAACCGGTCGGAAATATAATCAGCGGTCAGATCCCACTGGTCACCTTTCAGGATTATGTCAATCCCGCCCGCTGTTTTAAATATAAAGCGTTTTTAAATACGCCGGACAGTTCAAGGACGCCGGCACTATTAGATATGACTATAAATTATTCACCATGAAAATTAAAAACGGATTTACAATCGTAGAATTTCTTGTATATATTGGCATCCTTTCTATTATTTTAATGGTATTTATGGACCTGTTTATTTCTTTCACCAGGTTTAGGACGGAAAACGAGTCGACTTCCAACATCCAGCAGGACAGCAGCTATTTAATTAATAAGTTTATCTATGATATTAATCAGGCAAAATCAATTAGTCTGCCCCTTCACCCTCCCGACGAGTCCAACGTTTTAAATCTGGTTATAAACGGAACCGGTTATTCTTATGCGACCGACAGCGCCAAAAACCTGATCATGTCGGACGGAACCAACAGCTATCAATTAAATGGCTATGACACAACTATTCCTAATATTTTGTTCACCCGTCTTGGACAGGATGATCCATACGATGTAATTAAAATTAAATTTACAGTTACCAGCCGTGTTAAAAATCCGGCGGGTTTTGAAAGTCAATCATATGAAACCGTCATCGGTTTACGGGAAAAACCATAAAGGTCAGGCTCTGGTTACTTTGCTTTTATTTGTTTTGGTGGCAATGACCGCCATCACGTCGGCCATTACGACCGTCATTTCCAATACCAGGGCCGCCAGTGTTGAACAGCAAGGGATCGATGCCTATTATGTAGCTGAAGCCGGGGCCGAAAACGCCTTGATGAGGTTACTCCGCGATCCAAATTATTCCGGTGAAGTTTTGCCGGTTGGCAATAATACCGCTACTATCACGGTTTCCGGATCAACCATCACCAGCGTCGGCCAGGTAAGCAATCTTCTGAGGACAGTTCAGGTCATAACCAGTTATAATAATAGTCAGTTAACCATTAGCAGTTGGAAAGAAATTCCTTAAATGGCTGAATCAAATAAAAAGCAAAACGGTGTCTTGTGGCTGGATAAGGCCGGTCTGTCTTTATACCTGGAAAAAAAACCTTTTATCAGGCTGAACTTCACTCCGGACACCGTCTCCAATCTGGAAATAATTGATAAACTAAAATTAGAAAATTTGGTTCATAGTTTTATCAGTCAGAATAATCTAGGCGGAATTTCGCTTATCTTAATTATTGCTTCCGACATTTTATTTGAAAAAGACTGGACTCTCCCCTTAACCGATGCCCAGGTCAAAGAAGAGGCGGATTTTATCGATAATGTTCCTTTTGAAAATATCGTCACCCATACCTGGACCAAGGATGGCAAAAAAAAACTGGTGGCCGTTAATCAGGATATGATCTCTGTCTTAAAGGTATCTTTTGAAAAAGACGAAGGCCGTATTGTGGCTGTCTTTCCTTATTCGCTATTTGGAGCCAATATCAGGAATGAATCGGTCCGGGAGATCTGGAAAAAACTAAATGCTTTAAAACAGGACAATTTAATGGAAATTAACACCAATCAACCGGTCCTGAAATCGGTAGGCAGTGTTCAACCGAAATCTGAAAAAAAAAGCTTTCTGCTGCCAATATTGATCGTTGTTTTTGTAATTTTAATTGGTGTTCTGGGATTTCTTTTGTTAAAAAAATAAACAACTATTCCTATAGTATTATACCCTTGAAATTGATTTCAATTATCCCTATTCTGAATATAAGTTATAATTTTTAACTAAATTTATGAAAAAAATATCTCGAGGTTTTACTCTCATTGAGTTGTTAGTAGTTATCGGTATCTTGGCTATATTGCTTGCAATCACATTGATTGCCATCAATCCAGCCAGACAGTTTGGTCAGGCTAATAATACCCGACGGAGAAGCGATGTTTTGCAGATCTTGAATGCAATCCATCAGTATACGGCCGAAAATAGCGGAATATTGCCGTCTGAAGTATTAGCCCTTACAGTAACTACACCGACTGATTTTAACAGCACAGGAGGCCTATCAACTCTGTGTACAAAGTTAATGACAAATTATTTACCAGCCCTACCAGTTGACCCGCTAACCGGAAATACCAATATCACTGATTGTACCGCGTCAACATGGGACACTGGATACCAGATCTCAAGAGATTCGGAAAACAGAATAACCGTGATCGCACCAGACGCTGCTTTGGGAGCGACAATTCAAGTAACAAGATAATAATTAAGCATCTAGCTGTTAAAAAACCCCGCTTGAAAAGGCGGGGTTTTGTTTAGTTATTCTTTGATCTCTTGATTGAAGCGTAATCGATACTCAAGTTTAAGATTATCCAAAGCCTGCCTGCCTATTTGACAGTTTTTAGCCAGATAGTATTGCTGATCATAATATTGACTCCAGACCGGGTAAAGGGAGATGGCATATTCAATATTTTTTAACGCCAGATCACAATTTTTATCATTTTT
>CAYQTP010000040.1:5469-7510 GCA_964420475.1 uncultured Gammaproteobacteria bacterium | reverse complement strand
CACTAAATGGAAAATAATAGCGTCCAGTATAGGTGCTTTTATTTTATCGTTGAGCACCTTTATTTTGTTTGAATTACGTCATCAGTTTATAATGACCAAATCCCTTATAACGTATATTTTTCAAGAAAATATTGGAAAGAGTCATATTTCTTTTTTTACCACAGTATATAAACATTTTTTAAGTCTACTGGGTGTGTATGGATCAGTGCTTGTTAAGGATACATTAATTTTACGAATTTTATTAATACTTTTGAGCGTTTTTACTTTGTTTTTTGTATTTAGAAGTAAAATAAAAAATGAAATTAAAAAAGAAGTTATATTTTTTGGACTATTTCCTGTAATTACTTTTATTCTATTACTTTTTTATGCCCACCCCATTTATCAGGAATACGTATTAGGACTTACAGTTGCAGCAGTTTTTTTCGTCAGTATTAGTATATACCTTATTAAAAAGATAAAGTATATCAATATTATTGCAGTTGCATTTATTATTGTTTCCATAGGACAAGCTTTAATTATTATATTTGATCAATATTCAAAACCATTTAAAGATTTTGGGGCAGGTTCATTCAAAAACCAAAAGGCAGTCGTAGATTGGGTATTTCAGGATGCAAAAGGTAAAGATTTTGGTTATTTTGTATACACTAATGAAACATTTACCAGTCAAATGGATTATTTAATGTGGTGGGCTGGAAATAAAATTTATCATAAAATACCATCCGATACCAAACAACCAATAACATATTTATTGATGTATATGCCTACTATTAGAGGCGATAAAGGAGCGCATCTTTATTGGAAAAATAAAGTTGTTAGAACCCAAGGAAAAGTGATTAAGGAAAAAAAATTATATGATATTACTATTCAGAAATTACAAATACCGAAAGATGATCCGCCAGCTGATCCAAATTATTATCAATATTTGATATTCAGATAATGTATCAATACCCATTAAGGAATTATCAATTTCTTATCCTCTACCCAAATCTGCCACAGATAAGCTTTAATATTGCCTTCATCAAACGCTATTTTATTATTCTGTTTTATATTTTCTCTTACCTCTTGTTTTTGTTTAACCAAACCATTATTGATATTTTTTATCCATAAATCTTTTGTCTGATAATAGGTAAAAATGCTCCAGAAAATGATCAGTAAGTAGATCGTTGGTTTAAATTTTAGTTTAATTAATTTGGTTTGCAGGTAATAGACTACATAAATAACCAATAATGAGTTCATCAACATGTAATATTCTGATGTTGTACCACCGTAAAATGAATAACCGAAAGCCGGAACAATAAACCATAAAAGTATTAAATAACCGAGAAGTTTCTGTTTTTTTACTTTTTCAAAAATTAAAGTTATTAGGTATATTCCTGGAACAATGAATTTTAAAAAATTAAAAGTCCTCGGTAAAGATAAGATCATTTGAAATTGAATGAAAGCATCATGAATACGAAATAAAAAAAATCTCAAATGAAATCCTTTTATAAAATAATCTTTCAGGAAATTATTAAATAAATTCGTATTGGTATTTTTTGACTGAAATTCGTAAAGCACACTGGGAATAAACCAGATTATAAGCAATGGTAAACTTACCAAACCATAAATTAGAACTTTCCTCTTATTTTTAGCCAAAATCAATGAAAGTAAAATTATTAAAGGCAAAAAAACAACAGAGAAATGCAGATGAAAAAATAGTCCCGTTAAAGAACTTAAGATAAAAATCCATTTATAATTATTTTCGTAAACTATTTTATAAATACTAAAAAAAATTAGAGCCGATACACCTGGAATAGGCGAAACATTCCAGGCTGTCCGATTGATTTCTATCAGATACTTATTAGTTGCATAAATAAAACTCACAAATAAAGCAGTTTTATTACCATAAATTCTTTTGGTGACAAAAAAGATGGCTATAAAGTTGAAAAGGTTGACAATTATATTTAAATAAATTGCTCCGACTGGATCCAAATTTGGTCAGGTAATAGAAAGGTACGAGCAGGTAGTACCAGAGAGAGCCTAAATGTATGTGACCTATCCC
>CAYQTP010000040.1:0-5459 GCA_964420475.1 uncultured Gammaproteobacteria bacterium | reverse complement strand
AAATAAACCTGCTTTTTCACCGTAAATTTTTTTAGTGACAAAAAAAATGGCAATAAAATTGAAAAGGTTGACAATTATATTTAAATAAATTGCTCCTACCGGATCCAAATTAGTTAGGTAATAGAAAGGTACGAGTAAGTAGTACCAAAGGGAGCCTAAATGCATATGACCTATCCCCGTTCTTGGTCCATTCAATACTATTTGACCTTTAATAATGTCTCTTGTTTTCCATGCATCTCTCGCTTGATCCCAACCAAAACTCTGGACAGACTCAATTCTGTAAAACCTTAAGTACATGCCCACTAAAACTATCAGCCAAAAAATAAGTATAAATTTGTGCTTTTTAATGAATACTAATAATTTTTTTATGTTCATTTAAAAAAATTTATGGATTATAAACAAAAGCCTGAAAAGCTGAATTGCCAAAAGCGGCCTTAAACTCAGCCACTTTGGAAACTCCTTGCGGCAAAACGCAGTCTCCCCTGTTAATAATAAGCACCTTATCTTTAATTTGCGGCCTATTTTCAGAAATTTTATTACTGGCACAGTCCGTATCAAAGAAGTGAAGATTTTTATAGTTTTCCAGTATTAATTTTATTTTGAACTTACCGGCTAATTCGCGACTGACATCGCCGGCAAAATAAAGATAATAAATTGCCATATAATTACTTCCGGTCAAATATATGTTTTTATATTTAGATTGTTCTTTTTGTACATAAAGAACAGCTTCTTTTGCTCCTTCATTTGTTCCGATAAATTGAAGCAGGTCAACGTGGGCAACATAATTATGCATAAAACCAATGACTTCAACCATTAAAAAGGCATAAACCAGATACGTCAAATGAATTTTTTTTATTTTTATATCTAAGATTGTGTTAAATCCATAAGCGGCAATCATACATAAAAAAATTCCTGTCAATATTGACCGATGAGGGTTTGGCACCGCAACAACGGTCAGCGCACCCGGAATTGACGCAATTAGTGACAAATAAATAATGTAATAAAACAGCTGTCCATTAACATTATTATTCTTTTTCTTAAAGAACATAAATAAAGGCAAAATAAACAGAGGGAGGATGGTCAAATACATCTCGCCGCTATTTGGTACCTGGTGGGTTATTTCCCCACCTCCATCGGTAAACAAAAACATACCGCTGTAATAAGAAAAGAATTGTTTTAAGAATTCCCTTGTGTAACCAACCGGTTTATTGTGAAAGATCCTTGTCACCAGCGGCGGCGTTTTATCGTTATATATCCAATGCTTGTTTTTAATATCGACTCCTGAAACAATATTGAAAATGGAAATTTGATCTACTCTGCCTCTACCCCAGGGGCTGATAACGATAGCAAATAATAAAACGAAGAATGACAATACTATGACGATAGAAAGAGCAAATTTCTTAATATTTTTCCTAAACAAAAAAAACAAGGGTAATGGTAAAAAAGTTAAGGGAACAATAATTCTAAATGGAGGAAAGATGAAGAAAGTAAGCAGAAAAAAAGGTAATGAATAAGCAATAAATTTGATTTCTTTTTTTTTCCAAAATGAAAATAACAGCGTTAGTCCGATCAGATAAAAAAAGGAGGCCATGATACCTTCTCCGCTTGTTCTTGAGAATACAATCTGCCAGGGAATTATAGCTGCTAAAAACATTGTAAACAGAGCTGACCGTTTATCTTTAAATATCATACCGGCGATGAAGAAAACCGGGATTAATAAAAGACATCCGAGCAAGGCTGTGATAAATCTTGATCCGAGTTCTGTAAATCCGAATATATATGTGCCAAGAGATTGGATATACATCGGCAGAACGGGCGGATAATCACCAAATTTGTCAAAGTAAAAAAAAGGCAAACGGTTGCCGTATAAATCAACTCCGTTATCGAGAATAAACCGTCCGACATATCCATTGACAGTTTCGTCTAAATGAATGGATTTAGGGACCGATCCTATTTTATAAAAACGCAAGAAAAAAGCGACTGCAAGGATCAAGACAAAAAAAATAATTAATTTATTTCGTTTTAAATAATTAATTATCGTGTTCATTGTTTTACAAATTATATCAAATAATAAAATGATAAAATATCCATATGACTATTACTGTCATCATCTATTCCTTTAACGAAGAAAAAAATATCAAGGACTGCATTAACTCTGCTAAATTATTGACTGATAAAATAATCCTTATTGATATGGAAAGCAAAGATAAAACGATTGAGGTTGCTAAAAGTCTGCAAGTAGCAGTTTATAATTTTCCCAGGTCAAATTATGTCGAACCGGCCCGTGAATTTGGAATAAAAAAAGCGGAATCCGATTGGGTATTTATACTTGATGCGGATGAGAGGATTACGGAAGAACTTGCTAAAGAGATAAAACAACTCTTAATTAATAATTCTTCACTTTTAACTTATTTTAAAATCCCCCGTAAAAACATCTTTGCCGGCAAAAGATGGCTAAAACACGGTGGCTGGTGGCCGGATCATCAGATAAGGTTGATCAATACAAAATATTTTTTTAGCTGGCCAAAACGTATTCACTCTACCCCGAAAATAAAAGGGAATCTGGGATATCTTAAAAATCCATTGATTCATTTTTTTCACGGAGACTTAAGTAATATGGTAAAAAAAACAATCGTCTTTGAAGATATCGAGTCTGATCTATTATTCAAAGCAAAAAGAACTTCGGGCACGGGGACTTTTTTTCGAAAATATCTAGCCGAACTTTATCGCCGGTTAATTAAAAATCTAGGTTTTCTAGACGGGCCTTTTGGTATAATCGAAGCAATCTATCAAGCTTTCTCAAAAACTATTACTTATCTTTTTCTTTATGAAAAACAAAACAAAAAAGGTCGGACTTTATGATCCCTATCTTGATACTTTGGGCGGCGGCGAAAAATATATCCTTTCCATTTTAGAGGTTTTTGCCGAACAAGGTTACGAGATAAATATTTTTTGGGATAGGAATTTTAATAAAAAGATCAAAGATCGTTTTGCATTTCGATATATCGATACATCGAAATATCTGCCAAATATATTTAAAAATAAATCCTCTCCTTTAAGTACTCTACAAACTTTACGAACTCTTGACTACTTTTTTTATGTACCCGACGGAAGCTATTTTTTTTCCGGAGCTAAAAAAAATTTCGTTTATGCAATGGTTCCCGATAAAAAATTGTATTCTTTAAATTTAATTAATCGGCTTAAACTGTTGAACTACCGGTTCTTAACCCACTCGTTTTTTACTCAAAAATGGTTAAGTAAATTCGGGATCAAATCAACCGTGATCATGCCCTATCTCGACAATAGACTGATTAAACAAGGTTTAAGTTCCAATAAAAAAGAAAAAATCATTTTATCAGTCGGCCGGTTTTTTTCACATCTTCACAGTAAAAGACAGGATCTGATTATTAAGGCATTTAAAGAACTTAAAAATAAATCTAAAAAACTTTCCGATTATAAATTGATATTAGCTGGCGGTTTAAAGAAAGAAGATAAGTCATATTTTAGTGAGCTGATAGAATTGGCCGATAAAGATCCGTCAATTATTTTTAAACCTAATATTCAACTTAATGAACTTTATAAACTTTATGAACTTTCAAACTATTTCTGGCATTTTACCGGATATGGAATTGATGAGAAAGTTAAACCTGAATTAGTTGAGCATTTTGGCATTACCCCCCTTGAGGCAATGGCTTCCGGTTGCTTGACATTTTGTTACTCTGCCGGTGGACCAAAGGAATTGATAATCGATGGTAAGAACGGATTTTTATTCACCGATACAAATCAATTGATTGATAAAATGATAATCGTTGACTCAAACGATAGCATTAAAGAAAGAGTTATTAATAATGCCGGACAGTTTGTGAAAAAAAACTTTTCTTACGAAGTATTTAAAGCAAAAGTTAAAGACAGTCTTATTTAAGACTGTCTTTATAAAGAGTGTCCTTATGAAATATCCTGTTTCAATCATCATTCCGGTTTATCAAAATTACGAAATATTTTATAACTTTTTTGAAATTAATAGGAAGTATTTTGAAGGTTGTGAAGTGATCGTGATGAATGATTACCCTGAAAAGAATATAAACAAACCGGTGAAGAAAATTTATAATGAGGCAATCGTCGTCAACAATAAAAAAAATCTCGGCTTTGCCGGCAACGTCAATAAAGGGGTTTTGAAAGCAAAAAGAAACTATGTTTTTTTAATGAACTCTGACGTGGTTTTAAAAAATAGTTCTTTCCTTTCTGCTTTAAGCCACTTTAAAAAAAACAGTAAGTTGTTTGCCGTTGGTTTCGCCCAAATAGAGAAAGATGGAAAAATTGTTGGGGCTAATCGGGCTTATTTCAAAAACGGCCTAATTAATCATTCTAATCAACCTGTCTCTTTGGACAAAGGACGATTGACCTCCGATCAAAATTTCTGGGCTGAGGGCGGTTCCTCAATTTTTAGAAAAAAATTATTTGTTGATTTGGGAATGCTTGATGAACTATTCAATCCGTTTTATTGGGAGGATATTGATTTATCATACCGGGCTTGGAAAGCCGGTTATAAAATAACATATGATCCGAATATAAAAGTTGAACATCATCATGAATCAACTATTGGAAAATATTTTGATAGATCAAATATATTAAAAATTGCTTTCCGTAATCAGTTGATCTTCCAATGGAAAAATTTGACAGACCGGGATTTGATTATTAAACATTTATTCAATCTTCCAAGATTTGTTTTTTTTCCGGGATTTTTTAACGCCCTTGTAAGGCTGCCAAAAATTTTACAAGCAAGAAAGAAAACGATAAAATTATTTGTTAAATCAGATAAAGAAATATTAGCTCTGTTTAGTTAAAAGCGAAGATACCAAATTTTTTGCGGTTTATTGTTTTCCGTCAAAAAATTTTCGGTATCAAGCTTTTAAAAAAAGCATGATTAAAAAATACCTAACTCCAATCCTTTTAATATTAATCTCTTTTCTATCTGTATGTCTGTTTCTTTATAAAATGAATGTTTCTCCACCCGCTCTTAATGCCGATGAAGCCGCCAATGCTTATGACGCTTACTCGATTTTAAAAACCGGCAAAGATCAGTACGGAAATTTTATGCCACTACGTTTTAAATCTTTTGGCGACTATAAGCTTCCACTACTGACCTATTTGGCTATTCCGTTTATAAAAATATTTGGACTGTCCGAAACAGGGATAAGAATGGTCAACTTTCCTTTTGTACTTTTATTTCCACTCATAATATTTTTATTGACTCAAGAATTATTTAATAAAAAAAATGTTTCATTACTTGCGGCATTTTTTTCCGCCTTTGCTCCCGGTCTCCAACTGCTTGGACGTCAGGCTCATGAAGGATATATGACGGTATTTTTTCTAACTACATCCTTGTACTATTTTCTAAAATATATACGAACTAAAAAAGTTTTGAATTTTTCATTTTTCATTTTTCATTTTTCACTTGC
>CAYQTP010000039.1:410-7559 GCA_964420475.1 uncultured Gammaproteobacteria bacterium | reverse complement strand
TAAAGATTAAATAAATATTAAACAGTTAAATATAGAATATTTTTATTATTTAACAGTTTAATCTTTAACAGTTTATTTAACATTTAAGATTTAATCTTTAATATTTAATAAATTCTCTTGACAATCTTAATCCATATACTCTATACTACTATCCAGTATAGTAAGTAAGTTAAAAGTTTTAATCAAAAATGGAAGATACAAAAAAAAGGATTAATCGAATTATCGGTCAGCTTAAAGGGATAGAAAAGATGCTTGGTAATAAGAGGGAGTGCTCCGATATTCTCCAGCAGATATCGGCCGTTAAAAAAGCTATTGACGGACTGTCCAAAGAAATAGTAATATCTGATATCTGTAAATTGATACCAAATGAAGATGCTAATAAAATTGGACGAATGGTGGAGAGAGCTATTAACTTATAAGTATGGTCTAATTAGACCAATTAGACTAATGAGACAAATATGATCGAGAATGTAATTATAATTGGCGGTGGACCGGCTGGACTGGCAGCTGCCTTATATTTAGCGCGGGCTAATCTTAAACCTTTGGTTTTTGCCGGATCTCCTCCCGGAGGCCAATTGACTCTAACCTCTGAAGTTGAAAACTATCCCGGATTTGAATCGATTCTTGGTACAGAATTAATTGAAAAAATGAGGAACCAGGTCAAGAAATTTGGAACCAGGATCATTGACGAGAATGTAATAAAAGTTGACTTTTTCAATAAGTCTCATAAGCCTTATAAGACCTATACGTCCAATAAGACCTATGAGTCTAAATCCGTCATTATTGCTACCGGAGCAAAAGCTCTCTGGCTGAATTTACCTTCAGAACAGCATTTACGAGGCCGGGGCGTATCAGCCTGTGCGACCTGTGACGGATTTTTCTTTCGCGATAAAACAGTGGCCGTAGTTGGTGGAGGGGATACGGCCTTAGAAGAAGCTTTAACCTTGACAAAATTCGCTAAAAAAATATATATTATTCACCGGCGGGATTTTTTCCGAGCTTCAAAGATTATGCAAGACAGAGTATTTAAGAACAAAAAAATTGAAATTGCTTGGAATAGTACGGTTGAGGAGATATTGGGAAAGGAAAAAGTTGAGGGGATAAAATTAAAAATAAAAAATGAAGAATTAAAAACACTAGATCTCGACGGCGTATTTATCGCCATTGGACACAAACCAGATACGGAATTGTTTAATGGGCAAATTGAACTTGATGAAAAAGGATATGTAAAAATCTTAGAAAGAAGATCGACAACCGTTCCCGGAATATTTGTCGCCGGCGATTGTGCTGATCCTTATTACAGACAGGCGGCAACGGCGGCAGGAACGGGAGTTGAGGCAGCTTTAGAAGTAGAGCGTTATTTAGAGACTTGATACCATATTTTTTCGACCGCCTCACCCCAAAGGGGCCCCAGGCGATTGTCTCAAAAATAGGTATCTACGTCTCCTTTATTATAAATTTCTTAAATTTTTATGGATAGCCAAGGAAAAAAAATGCTTGAATCGGCTCAAGCCTTGATTAGAAAAACAGCCGAAAAAATGAAGTTAGACGGCGAAACGATCAAACGTCTGATTGAACCGGAGTTCAGTCATGAGTTTGCCTTAACTATTACCATGGATAATGGTAAGAAAAAAGTTTTTAAAGGCTGGAGAATTCAACATAATAGTGCTTTAGGACCTTATAAAGGTGGAATCAGATTTCATCAGGATACGGTTCGGGAAGAAGTCCAGGCTTTAGCAACTTTAATGGCAATAAAATGTGCCGTAGCTGGTCTGCCTTATGGAGGAAGCAAGGGCGGAATTGTCGTTAATCCGAAAAAATTATCTAAAGGAGAACTGGAAAGATTATCCCGGGCATTTGCATCCAGAATCGCCCATGTGATCGGGGTTGATGTTGATATACCGGCCCCAGATGTTAACACCACTCCGCAGATTATGTCTTGGATGATTGATGAGTATCAAAAAGTAATCGGTTATAAAAGCCCAGGAACCTTTACCGGAAAACCGGTTGCAATTGGTGGAAGTTTAGGCCGGACCGAGGCAACAGGAAGAGGAGGACTATTTGTTCTGATGGCATTATTAGCTAAGTTAAAGAAAAAAAATAAAGGATTAACAGTAGCTGTTCAGGGTTTCGGCAACGTTGGCTATTATTTTGCCAAACTGGCTAATGAGTCCGGTTTTAAGATCGTGGCAATATCCGATTCCAAAGGCGGAGTTTATGTTAAGGACGGGCTTTCGGTAGAAACCACCATGAAATGTAAAAAAGAAAAAGGTATGGTGGCCGGCTGTTACTGTCGAGGTTCGGTCTGTGATTTGAAGTCGGGAAAAAATATTACCAATGACGAACTGTTGGAACTGCCGGTTGACATTCTGGTGCCGGCCGCTCTTGAAAATGTTATCAACGATAGGAATATGAAAAAGATAAAGGCAAAAATTATTTTAGAGATGGCTAACGGGCCTTTGACCGAAGAGGCATACGAATATTTAAGTAAGAAAGGTATTGTTATTGTTCCTGATGTTTTGGCTAATTCCGGTGGAGTGACCGTTTCTTATTTAGAGTGGGTCCAGGGCAGGCAGGGGTATTGGTGGAGCGAAGAAGAGGTTAATAAAAAACTTGAAGAGATGATCGTCAGGGCTTTTAAAGCTATTTGGGATAAGTCTTTAGAAAAAAAAATGCCATTAAAACAGGCGGCTTTTGAAGTTGCTATTGAAAGGATTGCTTCGGCAATGGTTTAAAAGCTTGATACCGAAAATTTTTAACGGAAAACAAAAAACCGTAAAAAATTTAGTATCTGCGCTTTTATAGTTAAGCATCATCTTTTTTTGTTATAATGGAAGCCTATTTTATGAAGGAAATAGGCGAGTTTGCCATCTTTCTAAAAGATTACTTTTACTCCCGGATTTTAAATGCCGGCCGGGTCTTTGAAAATATAAAAGATCTCATCGTTGCTTTTTTGATCGTCAAGCGGGGTAAATATTCCTCATCCTTTTTAAATACTTCCTTTTTGATGATTGTGGCGGCAACGATTGTCGGAGGCCCGATCATTGCAGAAAACACTCCCTTTTTTCAGTCATTAGACAATCAACCAAGTAACCAAGCGCTGGTAGTTTCCTACAATCCGTATGCCGGTTCTCTGGGTACAGTTTTTTCTGTCAAGCCACGGGACAAAGTTGAAAACTATACTGTCCGCGGTGGTGAAACTCTAGCCTCAATAGCTAAAAAATTTGATATCTCGGTTGATACGATTAAATGGGCAAATAATTTAAAAAGCGACCTGATTAAACCTAATCAAGAGTTGAAGATTCCGCCGGTGACGGGTATTGTTCATAAGGTCGCGTCAGGAGAAACGATCTATTCAATTGCTAAAAAATATAACACCAATGCGCAGAATATTTTAAACTTTCCTTTTAACAGCTTTGAGGATCTAGACACTTTTTCGTTAGTTGCCGGTCAGACATTATATGTGCCTGATGGCACGATTGAGCCGGAGAAACCTGCTTATAAATTTGTTGCCACAATCCAAGCCGGTGTTCAGGGTTCATCAAATTTTGTTTGGCCGACTTCCGGAGGTGTCACTCAATACTATGTTTGGTACCATCAAGCTTTAGATATCGCTAATTCAAGTGTGCCGCCGGTAATTGCGGCTGACTCAGGAACGGTCGTTTATGCCGGTTGTCTCAACTGGGGTTATGGGTGCCATGTAATCATTGATCATGGCAACGGATATCAGACATTATATGGACATCTTTCCTCATATTCGGTTGAGGCGGGTGAATCGGTCGGCCAGGCGAGTCAAATCGGAATGATGGGTTCAACCGGAAGATCAACCGGAACCCATCTGCATTTTGAGGTCCGCTCGGGTGGGGTGCTGTTGAATCCGCTAAATTTTCTCAAATGAGACTAATGAGTCTCATGAGTCTCATAAGTCTCATTCCACATCCTGTGATTCTTCTTGGGGAAGCATCTTCTTAAAATCTTCAAGCTCTTTTTGCGCTTTGTCATAATCGGCTTTATTAAGTTTTGGATCGATCAAGCTTAAAGCATTTTGCATCGCGTTGACGGCTTGTGGATAGTTTCCCATTTGAAAGTTAGCCCAGGCATAATTATAAGAAGCATTTGGCCAGTCGGGTTTTAAAGAAATTGCCTGTTCAAAAAAAATTGAAGCATCATCATATTTTTTCAAGGAATAGTAAACCCCGCCCAATCCGATTCTATAAGTTGGGTTTTGGGGGTCTAAAAGAATTGCCCGTTGGTAGGCGGAAATGGTCCAGCCATCAGCCCCCTGGGCAGCGTTAATTATATTAAGATAGATCGAGGCCAGATTCTGCCAGCCATCAGCCCTTTGCGGATTTAAAGAAACAACCGCCTTTCCTTCGGCAATGGCGGCTTGGACGGCTTGAGAGATGATCTGGCGGTCCTGTTCAGTAATTTGCTTTGGATCTTTTTGAGTTAAATTATTGGCGATCAGAAGATTGGTCTGGGCAAAGTTGCTGTGAAATCTTTCAATGAATGGGTTTAGGATAATTGCCCGTCTCTGGTTGTCATAGACTTGTTTGGCATTATTTGCCAGGACGCCGTCCAATGATTTCTTGAAGTAGTATTCAGAAGCATAAGAACGGCCTAAAAAATAACCGGAGATAGCAATCAAGATAAATGCAATAACGACAGTTCCAACATAGATAGGCATGAAATTTGATAAATCAAAATCAGTAGGGGTTTTGCGCGCAAAACCCGTATCCTTAATTGTAAGGGTTTGATTTATCAAACCCAATGTTATAAAAAACAGGAACCAAACAATTAAAGAAGTAGGAAGGACCAGTAAACAAATAAGTAAGTAAATAAATAATAGAGCAAATTGCTTGTCCGCAGTTTTGGCAAAAGCGGATTTTATTATATTAAAGACCAGCAATCCAAAAGTAACTAAGCCCAATATTCCTGTTTCTGTAAGAACTTGCAAAATAGCCGAACGTGAAACATTAAAGGCATTAATCTGCCATAGTGGTGATTGGTTATAAGCAAGATCCTTTATTCGGGTAAAGATCGATGAAAAATTATCAAGGCCGGCACCGATCAGAGCAGTCAGGGGATTCTTTAATATTTCCAGAGCGGAAAACCATGATAATCTAAAAGGAGGAAGAATTAGGTTGGGAGTCAAAATGTTCGTTGTTGCCGGGCGGAGAAGAGCATATAAGGCGAGAAATAAGCCAAGCAGGTTAATAGTCAATAATGTACAGTCAATAATCAAATTACGTTTAGATCCTTTTATTTTATCTGAATCTGGAATCTGAATGACATTAAAAATTCCCCAAATAACAAAGAATCCAAGAAATACAGCCAGATCAAGCTGGCTGCCAATTGGAGTGAAGCCTGGATTTTTAATAAATTCAAGAAATTGGGGAAGACTGATGTTTTTTAAGGGTTGGAAGAATAAAAAAATAGTGATCAATGACAAGACGATCGGTCCGAGATGGGAAATCTTAGATGGGAGATGATCGATCCTTGAAAGATAAAAATATAAAATTGCCAGAGAGACCATCATCACCAGGCCAAAACTCGGATTAAGCAGAGCCTGGACTTTGTTGGGAGAAGAGAAAATAACCGAAACGGTCATGGCAATCAAAAATAACAAGATAAAACTGTCAAACGGCCGTTTGGACCAAACAAACTTTTTAGAAATAAAAAGCTGGACAGTCGAGATTATCAGTAAAAGCAAGGCGCCAAAAGCCAGAAGATAGAGCTTATTGGTGATAAAAAATTCCCGGGTTGAAGTCAGTAAAAATAACGGAAGAAAAAAGATCAAAATAAAATAAATGATATTTCTGGAAATTTCAAAAAGGTGATCGTAATTATTTTTTAACATTCTCTTAGTGTAGATAATTTCTTTTATATAATCAATTACAATGGCAATGGCGGTTGGAATATTGGTTCAATTATTTGAAGAGCGGTCAATTCCCTATTTTTAGCTATATCTTCAAATGTATAGACCGATATATGCATATTTTTTTTCAGATCAGAAAAAGTCAATTTTTCCACTTTAGGAGATCTGGGCGATTCACGCAGCGTAATTACCCGGGCAATTTCGGTATTGTCAGTGACTTTTATTTGATAATTAATCTCCTTATTTGGGGTGAAGGAATTATCCGGTAATTTTGTTTCCGGATTGACAGAAGGTATTTCTGCTTTTAAAGTCAATATGTTATCTTTTACATTGATTATGTTTCCTGAAATGCCATTAATTAATGTAGGAAGGCTGATCTTGGTTGCGGTAAATTGATTATTGATGACTAACCTTAAGTCGGCATCAGTGTTTACCGTTATTGACCGGCCGACAGCAATATCCTTAATCGTTAATTTAGGGACAAAAGAGCGATCTGGTGCGGTAAATAGATAATGAATAATAACCGGCGGCCGTTCAATAATCGTATTCTGATTAACCTCGACACGATAAGAATATTTAATTGGCTTTAATGATGGAGGAATTAATTTAGATGGATAGGGTGAATTATTAATAACCGACGGAGTAGGATAAATTTCTTGACTTACCGTGATAAAGTTGCCATTAACTTTTTCCACAATCCCGGAAAATGTAGTTACCGGTTCGGAAGAGTTAAGAATATTGGGTGCAATATTATCAGACTTATTGAATAACGGTTTAAAGGTACCAAAAGAAGTTAAAAAAAATAACACAGCAAAAAAAGCCAGTAAAATCAAAATTTTTCTCACGATGCCACTCCTTTAATAACAACAAAATTAAGAACAACAGCCTGCGATAAACTTCCCGTTGACATATTACTGAGGACAACTGTAAATGAACCAGCCCCAACAGCGGCCACCCCAACAAGATAAGAACCTGCAGTACCAACAGACTGAATATTGACAATAACGGTATCTGTCGCTGCAACAGTGCTGTTTGTTACGACAAACGCAACTTCCGCCCCAGCCGCCAAAGCCGCATTACTCATGGTAATTTTTCCGGATATTTTGTTTAATGTGACACCCGTCGATTTACTTGTTGATTGTACTACTGCTCCACCTGCCCCTGCTGCATACCCAATACCCTTAGTAGCATTACTGGATAGTATTACCCCATTAGATTCGACAAAGACATTGGAGGTGTCAAGATTTAATAAACCGGACTCAATATTTAAT
>CAYQTP010000039.1:0-400 GCA_964420475.1 uncultured Gammaproteobacteria bacterium | reverse complement strand
GCGGCTGTACCAGCAGCGATATTCCATGTTATGGAATTGATTGAAGTCCAAGCTCCCGCAGCAAATGATAATGTATCGCCAACGGCATTTCCAATAGTAGTACCTGCTGCAAAAGAAACAGGAGCATCAGAATAGATTCCGTAATCCAAGTTGGTTCCCGTTATGTTGATACCACGATTATTACCAGTACTGTTAGCTGGACCAGATATATTAATTGCATATACAACATCAAATGTACTAGTTGTTACATTAGTGAAATTTAAATCTATTCCATAAAAAGTAGATGTTCCGGGTGTAGTGATAGTTCCGGGGTCGACGTCAAGAATCGTACCTGAAGTATTAGAATTTAATATATGAAGGTCGGCCGCCGGAGCCGTTGTCCCGATACCGACATTACCGG
>CAYQTP010000038.1:0-7657 GCA_964420475.1 uncultured Gammaproteobacteria bacterium | reverse complement strand
TCCCCCGACTGGACTCGAACCAGTAACCTTGTCGTTAACAGCGACCTGCTCTACCGATTGAGCTACAGGGGATAATTAAATATTAAAGATCAAATCTTAAATATTAAAAATATATTTCAAAGAGTGAAAATACCTATATTTTACATCAGGCGCATCTAAAATCCAACCGCTTAGTGTAGAATTAATTTGTGAAAATTTTTGTCAAAGTTAAGACCAAGGCGAAGGTGAAAAAAATAATTAAAATAGATGAAGATCATTTTGTCATTTCGGTAAATGCCCCGCCGGAAAAAGGCAGGGCCAATAAAGAGATCGTAAAAACCCTGGCCAAATATTTTGATACTGTCATTTCAAAAATTAAAATACTGGCCGGTGAAAAATCAAAAGAAAAAATTATTGAAATAATATAAAAATATGTCCGATTTCAAAGAAAAAGTTTATAAAATCTGCCGTTTGATCCCAAAAAGAAAAGTGGCCACTTACGGGCAGCTGGCTAAATTAGCCGGTAATCCCAAAGCCGCCCGGGCCGTCGGGGTCTTAATGAAAAATAATCTTGACGCGCCCCGCACTCCCTGCCACCGGGTAGTTGCAAGCGATGGAAAATTAACCGGTTATTCGGGTGAGGGAGGAATTATAAAAAAGAAAAAAATGCTAATTTCCGAGGGAGTTTATTTCAAGGGCGGCCGGGTTGATCTTTCACGATCCCAATGGAAAAAATAAACCGACGGGATTAAGTTATAATAATCTCTATGAAAAATGTTTTTATAGTAAATGATGACAGTGTCAAATCGCCCGGGCTGTCAGTTTTGGTAAAAAGTTTAGAAAAAGAACATAACTTGACGGTTGTTACCACTAAGCATGTTAAAAGTTGGACTGCAAAAGCAATCACTTACAATAAGGTGGTAGCACTTAAAGAAGGACGGGTATCTAAATCAAAAACCTATATCCTCGACGGTTATCCGGCCGACTGCGTAAACATAGGGTTAAATTATCTTGTCAAAAATAAACAAGACCTGGTGGTTTCTGGTATTAACATAGGGGAGAATACTACTGATGCCTGGACCTTATCTTCGGCAACCTTAGCAGCTACTTTCGAAGGTGCAATTTGTGAAACAAAAGGGATTGCCATCAGTCAACAGCTTTCCTCGGATGAAGTTTATAATGAAATAACGGCCAATCTTGTCAATAAGAATGTCGGTCGGTACGAAAAATATTTTCGATTAAGCGGTAAGTTCGCCAACATTATTACTAAATATGTTCTGAAAAATAAACTGCCTCCGGAAATTAAGATATTAAATATAAATGTCCCCTTTGAAGAAATATTTAAAAATAAATGGCTCATAACAAAACCGTTCCATTGGAATTACGGCAGCCTTTTTAGCAGAACAATCAAAGGATTTATCAAAACCGGCGGCGGCTTTACCGGAGGAAAAGTTAAAGAAAAAGGCTCTGATATGTGGGCTATTCAGAACGGCTACATCTCTATCACACCTTATGATTTGCCGATGCAGCCAGTTATAAATCAAAAAGTTGACGATTATTTTTCTAAACTGCCCCAAATATTTTAACCTGTCTTTGATGGGATAACTCTGGAAAGTATTTTTTTCACATCATCAATATTGTTTACCTGCATTAATTGATTTCTCACTTCTGCCGCATGAGGAAAATCCTTTGCATACCAGCCCAGATGTTTTCTCATAATGCTGAAGCTGCTCTTCG
This sequence comes from uncultured Gammaproteobacteria bacterium, assembly GCA_964420475.1. Classification (GTDB taxonomy): domain Bacteria; phylum Patescibacteriota; class Microgenomatia; order UBA1406; family GWC2-37-13; genus GWC2-37-13. The sequence continues at coordinate 5,941 of CAYQTP010000038.1, read as the reverse complement.
GAAATAATTCCGTAAATTTTTTGCAGTGTTCAAGCAGTACTTTGAACCTCTCTTCAGTTGACGGAACTACTCCCTTAAATATCCATGGGTTCCCTAAGGCCGCCCGGCCGATCAAAACTCCAGCCAAATCATATTGTTTTATTTTTTCCAATGCCTGCGTCCTGTTTTTAATATCCCCGTTCCCGAATATTTTTGTCTTTGTTGGTTTGGCTAGATCGGCGGCAATTCTTATCTGCTCCCAATCGGCCAGACCCGAATATTTCTGAAAATAGGTTCTGGCGTGAAGGCAGATTATGTCAGGTTCTGCCTCAAGCAGATTACTTATCCATTCTTTTGTCTGAGGGCTCTTATAACCGGATCTGGTTTTGACTGAAACCGGAATATATTTTTTAATTTCCAGTTTTTTTGCGTTGTCTTTAACGGCTTTTTTGACGGCCAGAATAATATCTCTGGCCAATCTTGGTTTGAGAATCAAACCAGCGCCTCCTCCCCGGTTAAAGACATTTTTATCCGGACAGCCCATATTTATATCAATTCCGTCAAAGCCTTTTTTCAGAACTATGAAAGACGCCTTATAAAATAAATCCGGGTCACTGCCAAAAAGCTGGGCAATAATCGGAGTCTCGGTTTTATGGCGCAAAAGCATTCTGTCAAAGGCGGGTTTTCCAAAAAGCAAACCTCCGACCGATACAAATTCCGTATAAATGATGTCAGGCTTCCCGTAAATATCGTAGATATAACGAAAAGGGGCGTCGGTTATTCCATCCATTGGGGCTAAACCTATAACGGGATATTTCATTTATATTTCTTGATTAATTATTTCTTTTCTTTTTCTTGTCTTATTGTCTTTGTCAATTAAAATCTGATCTGCCTTGGAATAATCTCCGATTTTTCCAATCGCAATCACCACCCAGGGAAAAGCCGGCGGCTTTATATTTAAGATCTCTTTTGTCATCTCTTTATTAAATCCGGCCATCTGATGAGAATAATATCCTAGAGATTGCGCTTGGACTACCAAGCTCATCACCGCCTGGCCCAAATCATATTTAGCATATTCGTTTTTACCCCTTTCATCTTCATCAAGATAACAGCCGACCAGCAAATAACCGGCTCGTTTTGCCCAATAATTATTTTCATTAAGACAGCTTGATACTTTTTCAAATCCTTTGCTGCCTTTTCTGGCCACATAAAAAAACCATGGCTGACGGTTGCTTGATGACGGGGTCCAACGGGCCGCCTCAATCATTTTTTTCAGATCTCCGCTTTTTACCTCTTCATCGGAAAAAACCCTCGGACTAAAACGGTTCTTCAACACGGAAGTTATCTCCTCTTTTAAATCCGGTCTCTTTAAATCTATGATTTGCTTAGATGTTATTATCATTTTTTTAAAACGGCAGGGTTAACGGCATATCTCCCCCCCCTTCATTTTCCAGATATTTCATCCAGTCGACGGAAATATCCATCTTCCCATTCTCATTTAAATAATAAATCTTTTTATTGCTTATTCCATAATCAAAAAGTTCTTTTGTCAGCATCACATCATCCATGCAATATTTTTTCAATTCGTTCCATTTTCCCTCTTTATAAAAATCGATCGCCTCCAGTCCATGACCGGTTTTTTTCTTATTTAAGGTGGCCTTGATGATATCGTTTAAAGACAATCTTTTTCCTAAGATTTTTTTTATGTCGTCTAAAATATCAAAGGTTTTGAAATGCTTGATGTCTCCCGGATAGTACGGTTGAAGGACCGGAAGATCAAAACTATTAATATTGAAGCCAACAATGTACGAGCTGTTCTCTAAAATCGGAAAAAGGGTGGAAAGATTTTTTTCCGTAAAGATCCTTTGAGTGCTGTCTTTATAATCAAATAACGCCAAAACGGTGATACCAAGTTTTGCGTGTTCAGTATAATCCCGGAATGTGTGCTTTGTCTCTAGATCAATAACGACTGGAAATTTTTTCATAATTCAAATAGGCTCTCTATCAGTTGACCTTTTTTTTCAATTTTCTTTCTTTATAAATTTCCAGCTCCAGCAATCCTGTTTTTGTTAAGGCTGTCTTTGCCGGCTGAAGATTGATCTGGTTCAACTGCTGCTGATATTTAAAATACAGATTATCAAAGAATCTTAAGAAAACTTCCTGTTCTTTTTTTGATAGATGAGGAAATTCTTTATGAAAAAATTCGTCCAATTTTCCCAAGCTCCAAAGGCTTTCAATAAACCTTTCGTTTTTAAGATTAAAAGCCGAGACATCGCCTTGAATCGGTTTAATTTTAAACTTCATCATCTGCACTTCCTCAAACATTTTGTTGGTGTCCGGTTTGGCAGAAATTATCTTCTGGATATTATTGATCAGTGACAAAATGTCCTTGCTTGTTTTTTTTCTCATAGAGATTATAATTATGTAATGTTAAGAAAAAAACTTCAAGATGATCAGATCACCGCTCTTAAAAGTGGTGATAAAACCAAACTGGAAATTCTTCGTTTCATTTTAGCACAGATTAAGAATAAAGAAATTGATAAAAAATCAGAGTTGAACGATGAAGAAGCTTTAACGGTTATTAAAAAAGTTGTTAAGGAATTAAAAGAGTCAATTGAGGCCTTTGATAAAGGAAAAAGAAAAGATTTGAGCGATGACAGTAAAAAGCAGCTGGCAATCGTTTCCGTTTATCTGCCGGAGGAAATCAGTGATGAGGAACTAAAGCAAGAGGTAGAAAAGATCATTAAAGAAAATCAGGCCTTATTTGATAAGAACCAAAAGGCGATTATTGGAATCTGTATGAAACAATTGAAATCAAAGGCTGATCCAGTCAGAATAATGAAGATTATTTCTTCTTATGAAACTGATTAAAAATATTGTTCTTTTATTTCTCTTGATCTTTCTTTTTTCCTCTTTATTAAGAAATCTGTTTGGTTATAAAAGCAAGCTTCAATTCTATCAGCAGTTCAAACAAAATTTTGAAAAAGAAAAAAAACGTAATATTGAGCTGAAAACCGAAGTGGTCCGGAAAAAAAGCCAGGAGGAAATCGAAAAAACCATCCGTAACAATCTTAATTTATTAAGAGATAATGAAGTTGCTTTGATTTTACCCTTTCCAACCAGAACACCGGATTTAATTACCCCTACTCCTTTGCCGAATTGGAAGCAGTGGTGGGAGTTATATTTTTAAAAAAAATTAATGTTACGGGGCCGGGAGTCGAACCACGGTCTAGGAGATTATGAGCCTCCTGTGCAGCCGTACACTACCCCGTATTGTCAAATAGCTCTTAAATTATACTAAATTTTTTCACTTTAATCAGTGCAGATGATATAATTAAATCATGAATAATTTCTTTCTTTCTGTTATTATTCCCGTTTATAATGAAGAACAAAATATTAATCCTTTAATAAAACGCCTCGTTCCTGTTTTAAAAAATTACCAGTATGAAATAATTTTTGTTGACGACGGTTCTGTTGATAAAACTCCGGAAATTGTCAAAAAACAGATTAATAAAAACAACCGGATCAAATTAATCTCTTTTTTCAGAAATTTTGGCCATCAGATGGCCTTGACGGCCGGATATGAAATCAGTAAGGGCGACTGTGTGGTAACAATCGACGCCGACCTTCAAGACCCTCCGGAAATCATTCCTCAAATGATTGAAAAATGGCAAAGAGGAGTAAAAATAGTCTATGCCAAAAGAAATGAAAGACGGGGAGAAAACTTCTTCAAAAAATATACGGCGACAATTTTTTATCAGCTGATTAATTTTTTGTCCGATACTCCGATCCCCCAGGAAGTCGGCGACTTTCGCCTCCTGGACAAACAAGTAGTCGATTTTTTAAATAATCTTCAGGAAAAGCCTAGTTTTTTGCGGGGCCTGGTCTCCTGGGGCGGATTTCCGACCGAGTTTGTTTATTTCAAAAGGGACAAAAGGTTTTCCGGCCAGACTCATTACGGGTTTTTTAAGATGTTGAATTTCGCTTTGGAGGGCATTACTTCCTTTTCTGTCAAGCCCCTTAGAATCGCCACTTATTTCGGGTTTCTGTCCGGAATTCTTGGATTTTTAGGAATAATATATGAACTGATCAGAAAGATAATTTCGCCTCAATTGTTTGTTATCGGCTGGGCCGGCCTTTTTACTGCCATTATGTTTATTGGCGGTATTCAACTGATCACAATTGGAATAATTGGCGAATATATTGGTAAAATCTATCAAGAGGTACAAAAAAGACCAAGGTTTCTAATTAAAGAAAAAATAAACATATGAAAAGTATCGGGTTGGTTTTAATCGCTATCGGGATCGCTCTTCTGATGTTCGTTTCATATAACTTTATCAAGGAAAAAAATAAGATGGCCTCACCTATTCCTGAAGATAAGGGAGTGAAGGTGATTTTTATTTCTCCAACCAAGTAGTTTTATTCTCCAATATTAAACTCAAACAAATTAGCTCCGCTTGAACCTAAAAACAATTTCTGAATTATTGTCAATATCAAAAAGGCGCTGACAAATAAAATAAACCCGATCAGCGCATACCTCAAAGTCCCCTGAGCTTTTTTGACTCTTTCGGCATTGCCAAATGAGGTCAGGTAGCGGAATGATCCGACGACAAACATAATAAAAAGAACGAGAATGATAAAAAATGAAGACATAAAAAGAATGTTGCCGAAGACTATTTCTAAACATTTGAGAGTGGGAACTCCATCAACAACACAACTTTCTCCTGTTGTAGCATCAGTCCAATCTTTAATCTGAGCCGAAACTGTAATAAGAGGCAAAAATAAGTTAAACACAGTTAAGAAATATTATTTTAGTTTGGTTCAATTAAACCAGGAAAAGAGATCGGCTTTGATAGACCCAGGCCGCAGCAGGTGGGAAAGAAGACATTTTCAACGACGACGACTATGGCTAAAACGGCAAATAAAACAATTAATCCAACTATGGCTGCCTGGATCTTCTCTCTGGCTTTATCAACAGACTCTTTATTGCCGCCTGATGTAATCCAGCTCAAAGCCCCCAATAGTAGATATATAATAGCTATTAGCCCGGCAATAATAAAGAAAAATCTGAACATAAAAGTTAAGATATCGGTGATATCAGGTATTTTAAACCCTAAATCAACCTTTTCATAAACTGTATCGTCTGCCACCGCTAAAACTGTTAAGAAGTTTAACATATGTAAAAAAGTATAAAGAATCTTTTTTACCTTGTCAAGCTGTTTTAGATGTAATCAGATTTAATTGGATGGAATCGGATCTAATCGGATAGAAATAGACATATTTTTTACTAATTTTATCCGACTTTGTCTGATTGTATCTGATTTCATCTGTTTACTACTCATCATGCGACCTGAACTGCAAAGCCTCAGCCACATAAAATACTTCAATCATTTCTTTACCATTCAGGTCGGCAATCGTCTGACTGATTTTAATTGTTTTAAAATAACTACGGGCGGATAAAGAAAGTTTGGCAATTGCCTGTTTTAAAAGATTTACTGCCTCTGGAGTTAAATGGCAAAATTTTTTTATCTGGGCCGATGACATTTCTCCATTGGTAAAGATTTTTAATCCTTTAAATCTTTTCTTTTGAATTTCTCGGGCTTTAACTACCCTTTCTCTGACTTTTTGACTTGATTCACTTAAGATATTACTGGTTAACTTCTCCTCACTAACCGACGGAACGTCGATGTGAAGATCAATTCTGTCCAAAAGCGGACCAGAAAGTCTTTTTCGATATTTAAGAACCGTACCGGGGAGGCAATGACATGGTTTTTTCCCATGACCCAAGTATCCGCAAGGACAGGGATTTGAAGCGGCAAGAAGTAAAAAACGGGAAGGAAAAATCAAAGTCCCGGCGGCCCGGGAAATTGTGATAAAACCGTCTTCTAAAGGCTGACGTAATGATTCCAAAGTCGATCGCGGAAATTCAGGAATCTCGTCCAAAAATAATACTCCCCGATGA
>CAYQTP010000037.1:0-7710 GCA_964420475.1 uncultured Gammaproteobacteria bacterium | reverse complement strand
GGTCGCTTAGCTCAACGGTAGAGCGCTTCGTTTACATCGAAGATGTTGGGGGTTCAAATCCCTCCAAGTCCACAATATATCGGGGGTTATTACTACTTTTTATATCTTTTTAAAGCAGTATCGATAATCATTTTCAGCAAACTCCTATAATCAATTCCTGATGCTCGGGCGATAAGCGGAAAATAAGAAGACGGATCATGCTCGGGCGGGGTACAGCCCGGAGGCGAATTTACCTCAAGTACATAAGGATTGTTTTTTTTATCACAGCGGATGTCGATCCGGCACCAATCTCTTATTCCTATGGCACTCCATAATTTATAGCAGATTTTATTAATTTTTGCCTTCAAATCCCCGGGAATCTTTGCCGGACATTTTAAATGTTTTCCACTGGTCGCCAGTTCATAAAACCATTTCACTTCCAGGGAATCAAATGGTAGATATTTTTTTGGCAGCATTGAGTGGTCAGATTCCAAAATAGGCAGAATTAATGGTGGATTTCCAAGCATCGCGACGGAAAACTCCCTTCCCTCAAGATATGGCTCAACTAAGGCTTGTTCATCAAATGTTCTTTGGATATAATTGACCTGTTCATATAAACTTCTCTCATTATAAACAACGCTTTTATTGGTGATACCGGCTGATGACCCCTCCGAAACAGGTTTGACCATCAGGGGATATTTTAAAGATTTTTTAAGTTTATTTTGGTTACTGGTTAATAGTTGATAAGGAAGAGTCGGAAGTTTATGAGCAATAAGAATTTCTTTTGTTTTGGATTTATCAAGAATGATTGCTTGTGCCAGTGGCGGAGATCCTGTATAGGGGATTTGCAGCATCTCCAACATGGCTGGAATTTGTGCTTCTCGATCATTTCCGTGTAAACCTTCGGAAACATTGAACACAAGATCTATTTTATGTTTTAATCGATAAAGTTTAAAATAAGCTTCTTCATTGGCTTCTATTGGAAATATTTTATATCCTAGTTTCTTTAAATATTTTATTTGCAGTTCTGTTGTTTCCGGATCATCAAAATCGGCCTCTCTTAAAGTCTTAGGCTTTTTTGGGTCGGGATAACGGTGGCGGACATTATACAAAAAAGCAATATTCATTTAGGTTGACCGAAGACTTCAAGCAATTCATAAAGTTTATCCTGAAGTTCATAAGCTCTTTTTCTGTTTTTTCCTAGAATTGTATAGAGTAATTCTTTATATTCCAAAGGTAGAGATGAAGACAGTATTACTCCTTCTTTTTTTTCTTTATTATAAATAATTGGTTGAATAATATCTATTAATTTTTTGAAATTAATTGACTCTTGATTATTAAATTGATAGTTATTGCGGTTTAAAACATAGACATCGGACATAAAATCTTCACCATATAAATCATAAACCAATTTATAAATATCGGTCCCTCCCGTATTTCTTGTGTTTGATTCACAGACATAGATATGCTTATTACTGGAAGCAATCATGTCAATATCAAAATGGCCCCGATATCCGGCTTCGGCATATTGTTCGGCGATATAATAACCGGTGTCAATTATTCTGGCTGCGGTTCTTTCATTAATGACATCTTCATGAATATCCAGTCCGTAGTATTTTCCTTCTTTGGTAACCATCATTACACAGTAATAAAGCATTTCAATTTTGCCGTTTTTGTGAATTTTAAATTCAATATTAGGAAAGGCGCCGGGCGCAGAATAATTAACGTTAATTAGTTCTTCAATAATGATCGGAAACCTTTCCCAATATCCGTCTTCAGATAGTAGCTCATATATTCTTTTCTCACAGGATTTATAATCCTTAGGCAGTTCACCATCTCTAAAGATTAATACTCCATGGCCGCCGCTGCCTTTATTGGTTTTCAAGACAACGCCTTTTTCTTTAATATACCGGTTAGCGGCAATTTTTGCTGCGTCCAACTTGCCAACACAGATTACGCCATCCGGCATGATAAAGTCCGGCTCCTCTGCCCGGCTTTGCTGAGCTAACTGCCTGATTCCCGATTTGCTGCCAAAAAAATTGACGGTCCAGGCGTTTTCCAATTCAGGTGTTTCAGGAGTTGAAACATTAATCCCTAATTGAATCATTCTTTCTTTTAACTCTAAAAATTCCGGAGATGTCGCATAACTGATCAATGTCACTTTTTTATATTTTTTTGCCCGGCTGACTATTTCACCAAATAATTGTTTATCTGTGTAAAGATCTTTACAGATCAGGGATGTTTTTATTTGAGGTACGTAAATATCGACTTTTTTGTTGGCGGTGAGCGATTGAAAATAATTTTTAAATGAATTGGAAATTTCAACTGGGGAGATATAGATAAATTCACTTTCACTGGCATTGGCAAAAAGGTAGCACTCGGATGAAAGATTGCAGTCATTAATCAAATCGTATCTTTTTTCAATCGGTTGGATTGATGATAAAAACGACCATTCGTCTTCAACAACATTATAAATATAAATCGTTAATTCTTTTTTCGATTTTTTTTGAATATTTTTTTTATATCTTTTTTTAATCGGAGCTTTTTTTCTCTCTCTTTTTACTTTTTTTTTCATTTTAATTTCAATACCAAAATTATCAATAATTTTTCTGATTTGTCAATAGGATATTTTTGTTATACTGGATTTATGAGAAAAAACTTCTGGCAGTATTACTGGTCCGGCCTTAATGATTTTTTCGAGGCGGTTATCAATATCTTTATTTTTCTGCCTTATTTTTTTTCTGTTTCTGCTTTGCTAAAGACCTTATTTCAACCATGGCGGAATCTTACTGTTAATAAAAATGTCATTGGTTTTTCAATGAGCGATTGGACAAATCGTCTAGCCTTTAATCTTATTTCAAGATCGATCGGCGTCATTATGAGACTGTCAATTATTGTTTTTTATTTTATTTTTCAAGCTCTGTTTATGGTTTTTCTTCCTTTTATCGCTTTAATTTTTTTTCTTTTTTCACCTTTTTCTTATCTATTGTCCCTTTTTCAGAAAACTCCCCAGGAAAAGAAAGATGACTTTAAAAAAGATTTTATTAAAACTCACCTGCAGAATATTGAAAATCAGTCCTATGTTGAAAACTGGTTTGAAAAATATTACCAACAGCATCTTAAAAAAGTCAGTTGGTGGAAACTGTCAAATTTATTTTCTTATCCTCCTTTAGCACGCGACTGGGCTGTCGGCTACACTCCAATTCTTGATCAATATGCGACTGACCTTGCTACTTCCGCCTATCTTCATCATATTAAAAATATTGTTAACCGGGAAAAAGAAATCAAGGAGATTGAACAAATTTTAACAAAATCTATTGAAAACAATGTAATTATTGTTGGTGAGGAAGGAGTGGGGAAACATACAATCGTAGATGCTCTGGCAAAAAAAATTTATTTGGGAAAAACCAATACTTATTTGATGTACCGGCGGATTTTGAAACTCAATATGGAAAAAATTTTAACCGAATATATTGATAAAAAACAACGGGAAAATTTTTTTGAAGAACTATTAAAAGAAGCTCAACAAGCAAAAAACATTGTCCTTTTTATTGATAACTTTGATAAATATATTGCTGAAGATCAGGGAAGAATAGATCTTAGTGTTTCATTGGAAAAATATTCTAAAAGCAGTTCCGTTCAAATCATTGGAATAGCCACTCCTTTTGCTTATCAAAGCTTTATTTTTCCTAACGAAAAAATCAACCGGATTTTTAATAAGGTCGATGTTTATGAGGTTTCCAACCAGGAAGCTGAAAACATTCTCCTCGAATCAGTTTTTTCTTTTGAAAATCATTATAAGGTTTCTATCTTTTATGAAGCGGTTAAAGAGGTGATTGAAAAAAGCGAATTTTATTTAACCTATATTCCTTTTCCGGAAAAGGAATATAGGTTAAATAAAATTCGCTTTTTTCAATCACCTCTTTAACCGCTTCATAAAAGATAGAAACCTTATAATGATTTTCAAAAGAAAAAACTGATTCGAGGAGAATGTTTTCAGCTTCCTGGTTGGAAACCTCATAAACATCGACCTTATTAAAAATCCGGTTGATTTTTTCGTTAGGAAAAATAAAGCTTTGATAAGCAAAAGGAGTGGCTATTCCAATGATTTGAACGGAACTGCTTTTAGAATATTTTTCCAATGAAACACTAAGATCTATTCTTCCCTGATCTTCAGCAATATATTTATCAAAGTTATCAATAAAAAGGACAATGTTTTTTGCTTGTTGAGCTTCTTTTAATAGTTCTTCAAAAAAATTTTCCCGTTGTTTTTTATCAATATATTCGGTTAAAATTTTTTCCATATTGAGTTTCAAAATCCGCCGGTACATCAAATAAGTATTGGTTTTTCCCAAATAAATTTTTTTTGCCAGAGCATCTACGATTGTATGTTTCCCCACTCCTTCCTCACCAACAATAATTACATTGTTTTCAATAGATTTTGTTAAAATTTGTTCAATCTCCTTGATTTCTTTTTCCCGGTTAACAATATTTTTAATATGATGAAGATAGGCGGAAGTAGCAAGGTCAGTCGCATATTGATCAAGAATTGGAGTGTAGCCGACAGCCCAGTCGCGTGCTAAAGGAGGATAAGAAAATAAATTTGACAGTTTCCACCAACTGACTTTTTTAAGATGCTGTTGGTAATATTTTTCAAACCAGTTTTCAACATAGGACTGATTTTCAATATTCTGCAGGTGAGTTTTAATAAAATCTTTTTTAAAGTCATCTTTCTTTTCCTGGGGAGTTTTCTGAAAAAGGGACAATAGATAAGAAAAAGGTGAAAAAAGAAAAAAAATTAAAGCGATAAAAGGAAGAAAAACCATAAACAGAGCTTGAAAAATAAAATAAAAAACAATAATTGACAGTCTCATAATGACGCCGATCGATCTTGAAATAAGATTAAAGGCTAGACGATTTGTCCAATCGCTCATTGAAAAACCAATGACATTTTTATTAACAGTAAGATTCCGCCATGGTTGAAATAAGGTCTTTAGCAAAGCAGAAACAGAAAAAAAATAAGGCAGAAAAATAAAGATATTGATAACCGCCTCGAAAAAATCATTAAGGCCGGACCAGTAATACTGCCAGAAGTTTTTTCTCATAAATCCAGTATAACAAAAATATCCTATTGACAAATCAGAAAAATTATTGATAATTTTGGTATTGAAATTAAAATGAAAAAAAAAGTAAAAAGAGAGAGAAAAAAAGCTCCGATTAAAAAAAGATATAAAAAAAATATTCAAAAAAAATCGAAAAAAGAATTAACGATTTATATTTATAATGTTGTTGAAGACGAATGGTCGTTTTTATCATCAATCCAACCGATTGAAAAAAGATACGATTTGATTAATGACTGCAATCTTTCATCCGAGTGCTACCTTTTTGCCAATGCCAGTGAAAGTGAATTTATCTATATCTCCCCAGTTGAAATTTCCAATTCATTTAAAAATTATTTTCAATCGCTCACCGCCAACAAAAAAGTCGATATTTACGTACCTCAAATAAAAACATCCCTGATCTGTAAAGATCTTTACACAGATAAACAATTATTTGGTGAAATAGTCAGCCGGGCAAAAAAATATAAAAAAGTGACATTGATCAGTTATGCGACATCTCCGGAATTTTTAGAGTTAAAAGAAAGAATGATTCAATTAGGGATTAATGTTTCAACTCCTGAAACACCTGAATTGGAAAACGCCTGGACCGTCAATTTTTTTGGCAGCAAATCGGGAATCAGGCAGTTAGCTCAGCAAAGCCGGGCAGAGGAGCCGGACTTTATCATGCCGGATGGCGTAATCTGTGTTGGCAAGTTGGACGCAGCAAAAATTGCCGCTAACCGGTATATTAAAGAAAAAGGCGTTGTCTTGAAAACCAATAAAGGCAGCGGCGGCCATGGAGTATTAATCTTTAGAGATGGTGAACTGCCTAAGGATTATAAATCCTGTGAGAAAAGAATATATGAGCTACTATCTGAAGACGGATATTGGGAAAGGTTTCCGATCATTATTGAAGAACTAATTAACGTTAATTATTCTGCGCCCGGCGCCTTTCCTAATATTGAATTTAAAATTCACAAAAACGGCAAAATTGAAATGCTTTATTACTGTGTAATGATGGTTACCAAAGAAGGAAAATACTACGGACTGGATATTCATGAAGATGTCATTAATGAAAGAACCGCAGCCAGAATAATTGACACCGGTTATTATATCGCCGAACAATATGCCGAAGCCGGATATCGGGGCCATTTTGATATTGACATGATTGCTTCCAGTAATAAGCATATCTATGTCTGTGAATCAAACACAAGAAATACGGGAGGGACCGATATTTATAAATTGGTTTATGATTTATATGGTGAAGATTTTATGTCCGATGTCTATGTTTTAAACCGCAATAACTATCAATTTAATAATCAAGAGTCAATTAATTTCAAAAAATTAATAGATATTATTCAACCAATTATTTATAATAAAGAAAAAAAAGAAGGAGTAATACTGTCTTCATCTCTACCTTTGGAATATAAAGAATTACTCTATACAATTCTAGGAAAAAACAGAAAAAGAGCTTATGAACTTCAGGATAAACTTTATGAATTGCTTGAAGTCTTCGGTCAACCTAAATGAATATTGCTTTTTTGTATAATGTCCGCCACCGTTATCCCGACCCAAAAAAGCCTAAGACTTTAAGAGAGGCCGATTTTGATGATCCGGAAACAACAGAACTGCAAATAAAATATTTAAAGAAACTAGGATATAAAATATTTCCAATAGAAGCCAATGAAGAAGCTTATTTTAAACTTTATCGATTAAAACATAAAATAGATCTTGTGTTCAATGTTTCCGAAGGTTTACACGGAAATGATCGAGAAGCACAAATTCCAGCCATGTTGGAGATGCTGCAAATCCCCTATACAGGATCTCCGCCACTGGCACAAGCAATCATTCTTGATAAATCCAAAACAAAAGAAATTCTTATTGCTCATAAACTTCCGACTCTTCCTTATCAACTATTAACCAGTAACCAAAATAAACTTAAAAAATCTTTAAAATATCCCCTGATGGTCAAACCTGTTTCGGAGGGGTCATCAGCCGGTATCACCAATAAAAGCGTTGTTTATAATGAGAGAAGTTTATATGAACAGGTCAATTATATCCAAAGAACATTTGATGAACAAGCCTTAGTTGAGCCATATCTTGAGGGAAGGGAGTTTTCCGTCGCGATGCTTGGAAATCCACCATTAATTCTGCCTATTTTGGAATCTGACCACTCAATGCTGCCAAAAAAATATCTACCATTTGATTCCCTGGAAGTGAAATGGTTTTATGAACTGGCGACCAGTGGAAAACATTTAAAATGTCCGGCAAAGATTCCCGGGGATTTGAAGGCAAAAATTAATAAAATCTGCTATAAATTATGGAGTGCCATAGGAATAAGAGATTGGTGCCGGATCGACATCCGCTGTGATAAAAAAAACAATCCTTATGTACTTGAGGTAAATTCGCCTCCGGGCTGTACCCCGCCCGAGCATGATCCGTCTTCTTATTTTCCGCTTATCGCCCGAGCATCAGGAATTGATTATAGGAGTTTGCTGAAAATGATTATCGATACTGCTTTAAAAAGATATAAAAAGTAGTAATAACCCCCGATATATTGTGGACTTGGAGGGATTTGAACCCCCAACATCTTCGATGTAAACGAAGCGCTCTACCGTTGAGCTAAGCGACC
>CAYQTP010000036.1:0-7871 GCA_964420475.1 uncultured Gammaproteobacteria bacterium | reverse complement strand
ATTACCACCACTAGGGGCAACCGGTTTCTGCGCCGGTTTTTCTGCCGGTTTTGCATCAGTTTCCCTAGCATAATCTCTAATGACTGGAGCTAGCTGTCTAGCTAAACTGGCTGCCGCGGAGGCATTGCTCTGCCCCTGCGGGGCCGTTTGCCCACCCTGTTGGGCGGCAGCTTGTTGATTTAGTTGGGCTTGTTGATTTTGCTGAAACTGCTGCTGGATCTGTTGATTTGAATTTTGCTGAGCCTGTTGCGTTGCTTGCCAGCATTCATTTCTGAATCTTTGGAGATAACGAGGCTCATCAGCCGCAGAGATTGAACTTGTCTTTTTATAATCAGAGAGTTTTGCTTCTGCGCAGAGGTCAAGGGCAGATTTTACTACTACTCTGTCTTTACAGAAAAGCTCGCCTGCTACGGCGTCTTTGTTGCCAGTTGAAATAAAGTAATTTAAACATTCATTTTTTGTTGCAAACGTTTGCACGTTGCCGATTGCAAAAGCTTTTGCGCTAACTAAAAATAGGATTAGCACGATAAAATTTTGGATTTGCATGAGTCCCCCCATGTTTACCTATCGGCTGTTTGTCTAGTAAGCTTAAGTCGAAAATTAAGATATACATATTGTTGTTTATATATAAGTAATCAAAAACCGCGTCCTGCTTAATCTTTATTTGTAAACCTAATAAGTTTTTAACAATTGAGTTAGCAATAAACTTAAGGCGGTAATCTTCTCCCGGTCCAAATATCCCAAAAGGGAGCAGGGTAGTGATTTTTTTATTATTTTTTGATAACTGACTGCAGAGTAATTTACCCAAACCATAATTGTCTTCCGGAATAAATTTCCCCAACTCAGTTTCTTCGACTTTCTTTAAATCACGGGACTTTGTATATTCTGCCCCCGAACCGAAGTTTATAAATTTATCCAAAAGATCAAGATTATTATAAATTGACAAGAACATCCGCAAAATATTCTCCAAAACCTGATCTCCGCCTTTAACTGCCGTATGAATAACTATTTTGATTTTATTTTTAATAATATATTTTCGGACGGTATTGGTATCTGTTATATCTAATTCTTTGTGTGGAGGTGCAAATATCTTATATTCATCTTGTAATCCCTCTAGTATATTTCTCCCTATAAAACCCGATCCACCTGTTAATAAAATTCGTTTTTTCATATTTTTAAACTTTGATTTGTATTTTTAATCTTTAATATTTGATCTTTGATATTTTTGTCAAAAAAGTGCATATTCTTATACACTTCTTCTTTTGGTAAAAACGGCCACATATCTTCAAGTGGTTTTGATTCCAAAATACCATCTGGTCTTCGATAAGATGAAATCCTGGGCATTCTTCTTTGTTTTGGATCAATATTAACCTCACATAATACCGGACCTTTAATTTTTAAAATTTTATTAACTTTTCTTACTATTTCATCATTGCTGTATATTTTTTCATAAGGTAAATTGTGAGCTTGAGCTAAAAATTCAAAATCCGGGTTACTGACGCCTGTTTTTTTATCGGAGCCAACCAGTCTACCATCAAACATATTATTTTGAGTGTATCTTATCGACTCATAACCGCAGTTATTAAAAACAAAGATTTTGATTGGAAGTTTATAATAACTGATTGTCTGTAATTCGTGAACATTAACCATAAAAGAACCGTCACCCGTAACGCAGATTGTTCTTTTTCTTCCATTTCCAATATTGGCTCCAACCGCCGCCGGCAGACTCCATCCCATCTGGCCATAATTTTTGTTTACAAAAGCCCGCTGACCTTTTTTTACCTTAAAAGCCTGATAAAGGCTACAAGCGTCCAAAGCAATTCCGGTCGTAACTATATCCTCAGCTGAAATTAAATCGGAAAGCTTATCAAAAAAAACATAACTATTAACATGTTTTTTATTATTAAAATATTCGGAAAAAATATTTAAATATTTTTTCTTCCAATAGTGACACGCTTCATGCCACTTTGAAGAAAAGTGAAAGGTAAGTTTTTCAGTTTGAGCTAATAACTTTTCCAAGAATTGTTTTGCATCAGCCTCGATCCTAAGATTAATCTTCAATACGTCTTTAGTCAGTTCCCCCTTATCAATATTAATCATGATTTTCTTGGCCTTAGGAGCAAATCCATTCAAATTAAAACCAATTGAAGCAATATTAATGCTGGCGCCGATTGATAAGATTAAATCGGCATTTTGTAAAGCAAAATTACCCCGTCTTTGACCAAACGGACCAAATTTGCCAATAAGCAGTTTATTGTTTTCTTCCAATAGATCTAGACCATTTATAGGCAAAACTACTGGTATATCTAGTCTGTTAATTAGTTTTATAAATAGTTTTAAACCTCCAGATAACCTGATGCCGTTACCCGCTATTATCAACGGTCTTTGGGATTTTTTTAATAGATCAATTGTTTCATTAACTTTATCTTTTAGATAATTTTTATCGTTTCTTAATTGAGGCAGGTCAAACCCGGTTACTTTTTTTTCATCTATTAAAGTTCCTTGAACGTCTAAAGGAATATTAATCCAAACCGGTCCCGGCCGGTCATTCAGCATTTCATAATAAGATCTTTCCAGCTCATATCTAATTTTTTCTGGATTAGTTACGGTGACTGCATATTTGGTAATTGGTCTTACCATGTCGATAATATTTATTTCCTGTGGCCCTATTTGACGGATTTTCGAATAATCAGCGATCAGCTCCCTTTTAACCTGACCGGAAATTACTATCATCGGAATTGAATCAACCCAGGCTCCGGCGACACCGGTAATCGCGTTCGTTCCTCCCGGTCCTGTTGTCACCAAGCAGACGCCAAAACTATTTTTCACTCTCGCATATGCTTCGGCTGCGGTTGCAGAGGCCTGTTCATGATAGTTTGAAATATAACGGATGTTTTTATTCCGGCCAACAGAATCAAGAAGATACATGATTCCTCCCCCTGAAACAAGAAAGATATCCTTAATTCCTTTTTTGACTAAAAAATCAATTACGTAGTCTGAAAGTTGTATCATTATTTTATTAATTTCAAATACCAGGTTAATATTTTTTTCGCGGTTAACTTGATATTTTCTTTAGGTTTCCATCCGAGGGTTTTTTTTATTTTTGAGTAATCAAGCGATTGATAGGGGATTTCGTTATGAGCTGTATTTAGTATTTTATATTTAATTTTCCTGGACAAGTTTTTTTCAACTATTTTAATTAAATCTAAGACCTTTAACGTCTCATCGGATCCGAAATTAAAAGCTTCACCTTTAACTTTTTCGATATTTGTTGCTAATAATAAATAACCGTCAACAACATCCTTTACATAAAGATAATCACGGATATATTTACCATTGCTTCTTATCTCCAATACTTTATTTTTTATAACCGCCTTCATTATTCCTGGAACAATTCTTGATAAACTAAGGTCGCCCTCGCCATATATATTTCCAAACCGGGTGACAACGACCGGGATCTTATAGGTTTTGTAATAAGTGGTGCTGATCAAATCGGTGACCGATTTTGAAGTATCATATGGATGATCGCCGGACAAGGGATCAGACTCTATATATTTTTTTTTGTTTAACTTGCCATAACTTTTATCAGATGATGCAACAATGATTCCTTTTATCTGCCGGTTAATTCGAACCGCCTCAAGAATGTTTATCGTACTTAATATATTGTTTTCCAAAGTGTATTTTGGATTATTATATGCATCCTCAACCAGAGCTTGAGCGGCCAGATGAAAGATAAATTCAATTTTATATTTTTTGATTAAATTCAAAAGTTTTTTATTATTGCAGATGTCCAGATTTATTACTTTGGATCTTTTATGAAGATTTTCAGTAAAAAGATATGATCTCTTATCAAGATTGATATCGGCAACAACTACGTTGACTTTTAATTTAATTAATTCTTCAACTAAATGTCCGCCGACAAATCCGGCCCCGCCGGTTACTAAAATATTTTTTTGTTTTAAGTTATACATTGTTAAGTAAAAGCGACGATACCAAATTTTTTGCGGTTTTTTGTTTTCCGTCAAAAAATTTTCGGTATCAAGCTTTTAGATTATTTCCATATCTTCCATGGTGCCTTTCCGCTTTTCCACATTTTGTTTAAGTCCTCGACTTCCTTATAGGTATCCATGCAAAACCAAAACCCATCATGTTTATTGGCCGATAACTGTTTTTCTTTTCCTAATTTTTTTAAGGCAGGATGTTCGGTCTCACCCGGTTTCAAATAATCAAACACCCGCTTGTCAAAAACCATGTAACCGCCGTTTACCCAATCGGAAAGAACCGGTTTTTCCACAAAAGTATCTACTAAATTTTTCTTATTAATTTTTACCATTCCGAATTTTGATCTTGGATGGACCAGAGTGATGGTTCCGATTGTCTTCTGTTTTTTATGAAATTTTACTAAAGCATTGATATCAAGATCGGTAACTCCGTCTCCATAAGTAACCATAAAATATTTATCTCTGTCGGGAATATATTTTTCGCATCTTTTTATTCTTTCTCCAGGCAGTGTATCCACACCGGTATCGACGAAGGTTATTTTGAAATTATCAATTTCCGTACGATCATCGAGATAGAACTTAGTTTTGTGATTACGGGTTTCCAAGACAAAATCGGTCGTAAAAGCTTTTTGATTTAAAAAATAATCTTTGATGTAGTCGGCCTTATAGCCAAGAGCAAGAATAAATTCGTCATATCCATAAGAAGCATAGATCTTCATTATGTGCCATAAAACCGGTTTTTTGCCGACATAAACCATTGGCTTTGGTTTGTACTCCGTTTCTTCCTTCAGTCTTGTTCCCGTCCCACCGCAGAGAATAATGACTTTCATGGTTTATATTTTACATCAAGTCGGTCTTTTTTACAAAGAAGTTCATATTTTTATCCGATATCGTTTTAGTGTCTGTCTGCCGTTTGAAAGCAGAGCTACTACTTCTAATTTCATATTGGAAATATTTTGATGATAACGGCAGACGTCAGAACAGGTTCCGAATAATAGATCTCTTGTGGCGCTTGAGCCTGAGGAAGAATCCAGTGTACCGCTGATGCCTTGATCTTCTCCGTTGGTCTGATACATCAAGGTATAAGTAACACTATTGACTTTTTGTAGATTTGAAATGTTTAATATTAATGCAAGTCTGTCGGAACGGATTTTTGGAGAAATAATTAAACCGCTATAAGAAGTCGCTTGTCTTTTTCCAACATTGCCGGAGCCTTTAAATCTTGGCAAAAGTTTTGCCTCAACCGATCCGGTGAAAACAAAATTCAATCCGATTATCATTAACAAAATAATTTTTTTCATATACAATAACCATTGTATGGAGGTATGAAAAGAATTGCAATCCTTATTATCGGCGGTCTTTTATTATCTGGTATTATATTTATTTTTTTAACTCAAAAATATAAAAAAACTGCTTCGCCTGCTACGGGCGCTATAAATAACGCCCCTACATCATCTCAACCGCAAATAAAAACTTATGCTGATGTTGCGGGTTTTAGTTTTAAATATCCGGAGTCATTAACACTTTCTGAAAAGGAATTTGACGATGAGTCTATTTATGCTTGGGTGGAGTTAACTGATCCTAAAAATAAAAATGTCATCTCAGTAAAATTAGAAGATTCCGACCTTGCAGAAATTGATGACTGGTTTACTGCTTCAAATAAGACAGATATAAAAGGGGAAATAAAGGAAGTCAAACTGGCAGATATCAATGGGCGTCAGTTTGCCGATAAAGAAAATCAATTAACTACTTTAGCTCTTGACGAAGGGGGAGTGTTGATCTCAATTTCAGGCAACCCTTCATCTGTCCATCAGCAGATTATATCCAGTTTTATTTTTACTCAGGATGCTCAATCTACCAATAATACCTCAAACGGTTCCGATGTCGGGGGAGAGGGGGATATTATTTTTGAAGGTGAAGAGGTAATTGAATAAAATCATTAGTGTTATGAACAAAGAAATAATAAATAAACTAATAATTTATTTTCTCATACCTGTTTCGCTGTTGATTTTTATCTTCCTGGTCCCGCCGTTTCAGAAACCTGATGAACAACCACATTTTGAAAAATCCTTGATCATCAGTAAGGGGTATTTATTTTGCAAAAAAAAATTCAATAATACCGTTAAACTTGAAAAAAAATACATCGATTTTATTAAAAACCCCTATCTTGATTTGTTAACTCACGGAAAATCATCAAAACTTCCTTT
Source organism: uncultured Gammaproteobacteria bacterium (assembly GCA_964420475.1). Lineage (GTDB taxonomy): Bacteria > Patescibacteriota > Microgenomatia > UBA1406 > GWC2-37-13 > GWC2-37-13. Next base: position 1,663 of record CAYQTP010000036.1, on the reverse strand, counting down.
GCCGGTATTTTTTAAAGATCTATTTTCGGTTGATCGACCAGGCCAAAAAATCGATTTTAATATCGACCATCTTTGCAGTTTTCCTATCATTTCCTATTTACCCCAAGCTTTCACTTTAGTTATTGCTTCCTTATTTAAATTTAATCCGTTTTTTTCTTTATATTTTGGACGTCTGATAATGGGCATTCTTGGTTATTTTTGGTTTTTATATTTATACCGAAAAATTGTTGATGACTATAAACCGATACTTCTTTTTGCTTTTGCTTTGCCGATGACCTTGCATCAGATATCCTCATTTAGTTATGACGTGCTTCATATAATGTTTGCGTTAACTTTTTTTGTCCTAATTATCAATTACCGTTCAAAAAAAAGGGTTGATTTTTGGCAGGACTTTAAATTATTTTTTGTATTATTTTTATTTTTAGGAAGTAAAAAAATCGGTTATGAAACATTTTTCCTATTTTTATTTTTAATTCCCCTAAAGATTAAGCCGATGTTAATTTTAAGTTCAATATTTATTCCTTTTTATTTTTTATCAAAAGTCACGGGCGCTTATGACCTTCATTCTGCATTTTCAAATCAAATTATCTTTCCTTCACAACAACTAAATTTTTTATTATCCAATCCGTTTAATTTTTTTATCGTCATAGGTTCAACAACCATTCATCGGATTGGTTTTTACCTGCAAAGTATGATCGGCATTTTTGGCTGGCTTGAATATGGACTCGATCCCTTGAGCTATTTTCTGTACGGACTATTTTTTATTTATATATTGATGAATTTTAATCTGACAAAAAAGTATGTGTTGAATAAAATGAAAAACTTTTTACTTTTTGGTATTCTTTTCATTTCCTATATTTATATAATTCTTTTGGCGTTCGTATTTAATACCCAGCCCGGAACATTGATCGCACATGGAGTCCAAGGTAGATATTTTATCCCTTTCCTGCCTTTTATAATTCTTTTTATTATCCAAATAAAAAATAATAAGATTTTTCAGAAGATCCTATATTACTTAATAGTTATGTTCCTCATATCGGCAACCATTTACAGTGTTATAAACCGATATTATTGATGGGAATGTGTTTCTTCCTCCTTAAAAACCGCCCCGCATTCTTCACACTTAAGCCTTTTGGCAAAATCATGGCCTTTAAGTGTGCAGCCTTCAGTTCCGCACTGTATTAATCCGCCCTTGTACTGTTCCTCGCTGATCTCAGCCTTACAGGTACCGGTGCAGATATATATAACTTTGTTCATAATATATTCATATTAACATATATCGTGATAAAATTAGATTTATGATCATCGGAATTGATATAACCATGCTTGTTTACCCGGGATCCGGAGTTGCCAACTATACTTATAATCTGGTTAAAAATTTGCTTCAATATGACAAGAAGAATGAATACCGGTTTTTTTATTCCAGTCTGCGGCGGCCAAAAAATTTTTATTATCTTGACAAATTAAGGATGCTTGGTGGAAAAATTTATAGCTATAGGTTTCCGCCGACATTATTAAAGCTTTTGTGGGGAAGATTTTCCGTAATTCCTGTCGAATGGTTTACCGGAAAGGTCGATATCTTTTTTTCTTCTGATTTTTTGCGACCTCCGTTGCTTCCAAAAACATTGGGTATTACCACTGTTCACGACCTTACCTGGAAAAT
>CAYQTP010000035.1:0-8092 GCA_964420475.1 uncultured Gammaproteobacteria bacterium | reverse complement strand
TATCGAATGTTATGAGGCGATCAGTTTTTATCTGGAAAAAGAAGTCCAGGTTTCCCTGACCGCCACCTTGATCGAGATCGACAAAACCCAGTTGGGAATATTTGTCTATAACGGCGGAAAGAACGATGCAAAAAAGATCCTGGCGCGGACCAACGATATTCTTGCCGATCTGAGCGAAGGGTTTGAAGAGATCAAGAAAAAAACGATCCTGCCGGCCCGTATTATCCTCTACGATTCCGGTAATCTTGACGATACGGCGGCAAAAATATTAGGTCACCGCTGGAGCAAAGATCTTTTTGTCCAAATGCCAAAGGTCGATATTTTGTCCGAAGATGAAGTGATCAACGGATTGATGGGTATTTTCGGCGAGCAGATAAAAAACCAGGTACCGGTAAAAAAAGAAGATAATAAGGAAAAAGAAAAAAGAGAGGCTTTCGGTTTCCTGCTTAATGAGGATGTAGGAGAAACCGAAACTCCGGTTGCTGAGAAAAAAGTAAAAAAAGAAATTAAATTCAAAAAAATATGGGATAAATTTATCGCCTTTCTTCCAAAAAAAAATCCGCTTAATTTTTCCGGAAAGATCTTTCCTATTATCGGTGTTTTGATAATTGTGATCGGTTTTTTCATCAATGAATATTTTTTCCACTCCGCTCAATTAACGGTCTTTCTGCCGACCCAGAAACTGGAAGAAACCTCCGACATAGAAGTGGATTACCGTATTTCCAGTGCTTCGGCCGATTTTTCCGAAACGATCAATACGACGGGGAAACAGGAAATCGGTAATAAAGCAAGGGGACAGGTAACCTTATATAACAGCAATCTGTCTTCATCCGAAACACTGGCCAAAGATACGGTGATTGTTTCACCAAATAATCTTAAATTTGTTTTGGAAAGCGAGATAAAGATTGCTTCTGCGTCAGGCGACGCTTCTTCTCCTGTGCCTTCAACGGCCAAGGTATCGGTGACGGCTTCGGGGATCGGCGAAGAATATAATCTGGCCGCCAATACAAAATTTACCGTTGAGGGAAAATCAAAAAACTTGCTGGCCAAAAATGATGCGGCTCTGACAGGCGGCAGTAAAAAGCAGATCCAGACGGTGGCGAAAAAAGACCAGGAAGATCTGGAAGAAACAGTTTTAAATAAAGCAAAAAAAACAATTCCCTCGATAAAAATGCTGCCGGGTGAGATAGCCGCCTCATCTCTATCAAAGGTCGATTTCAGCAAAACTGATTTTTCCAAGGAGGTTGGTGAGGAAAGCAGCAAGCTAACCCTTAAGGCAACCGTATCGGCGACCCATTATTTATATAATAAAAATAATTTTAATGACAAGGCTCTGGTTTTGTTAAAACCGGAAGTGAAAAAAGACTACCAGCTGAACAAAGAAAATATTTCCTATACGGTCAATAAAATTGACAGGAAAAATAATAAGCTGATAATCGATGCAAAAATTAAGGCGAAAGCGGTTATAAAAGTATCGGATACGGATATTAAAAAATCCGTTGTTGGAAAAAATAAATCTAAATTAAATGACATTTTGCAGACCCAGTATAAGATCGACGGATATGATATTATTATCAAAGAACCCTTGCCGATTTTACAGAACGTGATGCCTTTTTTCTTAAAAAATATTATTTTGAAAAATTCCAGTCTATAAGTATGCCTATTCATGTTTATTTGAAAAAGAAACAACACACAAGCAAAAAAAAAACGATTAATTTTTTTTCCTACATTTTCTTGATCCTCGGATCCCTGCTTTTATTTTGGTCCTTTTACCCGATCTTATCCTCGATGATCTATTCCAATTTATTTTTAAAAAACAATATCAGCACCCCGGTGCCTAAAAGAGCCGGCACGGCCGCTCTGGTCGAGGCCAGTTCGATCCTCGGAACTTTTAATATTTTTTCCAATAATCTGAGGGATTATACCAAGGCCAGTGTCTGGTTCCCCGCCTCTCCGCAGATGAACCAGCTTTCCCATCTAAGCGTCAAAGAATACGGTCTATCAATTCCCAAACTCAATATTAAAAACGCAAAGGTTGTCGTCGGCGGAGAAGACCTGACGAAAAGCCTGGTTCATTATCTGCCGCAATCGCTGCCGGGCGAATATGGCAACGTGGCAATTTTCGGCCACTCGACCCTGCCTCAGTTGTATAACCCCAAGGATTATAAAACGATCTTTACCTATCTTTCTAATTTAGAAAAAGGCGACAATATATATATTAATATCGGAGAGCTGGAATATACATACGAAGTCACCACCAGTTTTATTGTCAAACCAAGCGAGGTCTCTATTTTGGAGCAAAAAAAAGATGCTCCTTATATAACCTTGATCACCTGCACACCGCCCGGCACTTACTGGGAAAGACTGGTGGTGACAGCCAAACTCACTCAATTATAGGCGCAATATTTGATTGTATAAACCTATAATATATGCTAAAATTAGCCTCATGAAATCAAGTCTATCTTCTATTTTTAGACCTTTGTTTAAGGGACTATATTATTTAGCCAGGCTTTTTATCCTTATCGGTGAAATTTCCGAAAAAATTATTTTATTCCCGATCTTATCGGTCAGCAGAATATTAAGCAAGTTAATTTTGGGAGTCTACCGCCTGATAAACAAGAAGCCGGCAATCAAGCTGCCTAAAATAAGGATTTCCTTCGGTTTTATTCCCGAAAAAATTAAATATTTTTTCCTCGGCTGTCTGATCACACTTTTGATAGTTTTTTCCACCCAATCTTATCTGTTTGTCAAAGAACTGCCTTCGCCTTATAACATCGGAAAGGTCAACTATCCGTTATCAACCCATATTTATGACAGAAACAATAAACTGCTTTATGAAATATACCGGGAGCAGAACAGAACTCCGGTGACCTTAAAGGAACTGCCTTCTTATGTGGCTCAGGCGACCATCGCAATTGAAGACAAGGATTTTTACAATCATCAGGGGGTGGCTTTTTTTTCCGGAATCGTCCGCGCCGTCAAGGAAATGGCGGTCAACAAAAATCTGCAGGGCGGATCAACGATCACCCAGCAGCTGGTTAAAACAGCCTTGCTTTCTCCGGAAAGAACAGTGACACGGAAGATCAAAGAAATAATTCTGGCTTTATGGACCGAAAAAATTTACAGCAAAGAGAAAATTCTTGAAATGTATTTAAATCAGGTCCCGTATGGAGGTTCTTCTTACGGGATTGAAGAGGCGGCTAAAACTTATTTTGGAAAGAAAGCCAGGGATCTGACGGTTGATGAGGCGGCCTTACTGGCCGGATTACCGCAGGCACCCTCGACCTATTCCCCTTACAGCAATCCTGAGGCGGCGGAAAAAAGAAGAAACGAAGTACTGTCGGCAATGAAAAACCAGGGGTATATCGATGAAATATCAAAAATAAAATATCAAAAATCAAAGATAACTGTGCTGCCTCCAAAAACATCGATCAGGGCGCCGCACTTTGTTTTTTATACCAAAAACCAGCTGGAAGACTATTATGGAATAAAAACCGTTGAAGAAGGCGGATTAAAAGTAACAACAACTCTGGATTACAATATTCAGCTGGAAGCGGAAAAGATTCTCAGGGAAGAACTGGATAAGATCAGTTATTTAAACGTGACAAACGGGGCCATTTTGATCACCCGTCCATCAACCGGCGAAATACTGGCGATGGCAGGTTCATATAATTATTTTAACCAGCCATTCGGGGCTTTTAATGTGACGGTCGCCCTGCGTCAGCCGGGCAGTTCGATCAAACCAGTTATGTACTCTTTGGCCTTACAAAAAGGCTATACGGCCGCCTCAATTCTTGACGATTCACCGGTGGTCTTTAATATTGCAGGAACAGAGTCCTACAGACCGGTTAATTACGATAATAAATTTCACGGCAAAGTGCCTTTGCGATATGCTTTGGCTAATTCATACAACGTCCCGGCCGTAAAAACTTTAAATAATCTTGGTGTCAGTAATTTTATTGATTTTGCCGCCAAGATGGGGATCAGCACCTGGACCGATAAATCACGCTACGGACTTTCTCTTACCTTGGGGGGCGGAGAAGTGACCATGGTCGATATGGCGGAAGCTTTCGGGGTTTTTGCTAATCTGGGATATAAAATGCCGATAAATTATTTTCAGAAAATAGAAGATAATAACGGCAATGTTTTACGCGAAATGACACCCTTTAAAATAAAAGAAATAGATCCGGCCATCGCCTTTATCATCAATGACATTCTGTCCGATAATTTTGCCAGGACCTCGGCATTCGGAATCCAATCATCTTTGGAGATTCCCGGTTACAAAGTGGCGGTAAAAACCGGAACGACCAATGATAAAAAAGACAACTGGACAATCGGCTATACCCCCGAATTTTTAGTAGCGGTCTGGGTGGGGAATAATGATAATTCACCAATGAATCCATATTTGTCCTCAGGAATCACCGGCGCCGCTCCGATCTGGAACAGGGTAATGAGCTATCTGTTGAAAAATTACGGAACCGGTAATAAATGGTATGAAAAACCGGATAATATCGTAGAAAAAAACTGTTATTTTGGCAGGAAAGAATATTTTGTCAAAGGAACGGAAAACAGCGCCAACTGTAACCAGGCCTCACTGGCGACACCAACGCCGAAGCCATAAATTATTTTTTTGGTGCAATTTCCTTAAATCCTACTAAAGATTGCAAAACCTCCGGCACCCTAATGCTGCCGTCCTTTTGCTGATAGTTTTCCAAAATGGCAATTAAAATTCTCGGTGAGGCGAGAACGGTATTATTTAATGAAAAACAATATTCGGTTGAACCGTCCTTTTTCCGGTACTTGATTTTTAACCGCCGGGTTTGAAAGTCGCCCATAATTGAATTGGACATCGTTTCGCCGTACCCTTTACGGGACGGCATCCAGGTTTCGGTGTCATATTTTTTTATCTGAGGTTCACCCATATCGCCGGTGCACATCAGCAGGACCCGGTAGGGAAGCTTCAGGTTCTGCAAAATTTCCTCACAGTTTTTCTGCAGCTCTTCGTGAAGTTTTTTCGCTTCTTCAATATTATTTTTGGAAATTATTACCTGTTCGACCTTCCAGAATTCATGGAGCCGGTATAGACCTTTAGTATCTTTACCATAAGCTCCGGCTTCACGGCGGAAGCACGGTGAAAAAGCGACCAATTTTTTTGGCAGATCACTTTCTTTTAGTATCTCGCCCGAATAGTAGGATGTGACGGGAACTTCGGCGGTTCCGGCGAGATAGGCATCTTCGTCATTAAGTTTATAAACCTCCTGCTTTCCCCAGGGAAACTGTCCGGAGCCAAAAAGGGTAAAACCTTTGACAATGGCCGGTGCAATCAACGGCGTATAACCTTTTTTAATTAATTCCTGGAAGACATAAAAAAGAACGGCCAGTTGAAGCTGGGCGGCCTGATTTTTTAAAAAATAACCGCGGAAACCGGAGACCTTTGAACCCCTCTCCAGATCAATTAGATCAAGTGCCAACCCAAGTTCAAGATGGGATCTGTATTTGAAATCAAAGGCCGGAATTTTTCCCCATTGTTTAACTTCAAGATTGCCGGTTTCGTCAATTCCGACAGGGACTTCGGGTAATGGGATGTTTGGGACTAATGAGACTAATGAGTCTAATTGGACTGATATCTCTTGCAGAGTCTTCTCGAGTTTTTTAATCTCTTCTTTGATCTTTCTGCCCCTGGTAATGGTTTTTTCATCCGGTTTTTGGTGAGTGGTTTTATTTCTTTCTTCTCTGAGGGTCTGGACTTTCTGGATCAGTTCCCGTCTCTGATCATCGAGCTTGAGGATCAGATCGATATCGATCTTACGGTTTTTGTTTTTGGCCGCCGAAACGACTTTTTCTTTATTTGCTCTTATAAAATCAAGAGATAACATATTAAAAATTTAACTTATATCATCTTATCAAATCTTTAATTCTTTTTGTTAGCCTCTTTAATGCTATCAATCTGTGATTTACTTCACGGTGTTCGTCTTCAGTCAGTTCATCATAATACTTATTATATCTGTCGACGATAAATAACGCCCGGTAGGGAAAACCGGCAACTCTTTTTTCCGTCGGAACGCTGGAAATATGGCCCAATATTTTCCCGGTCTGATAAACTGTTTTTTTCGTCTGTGGATCATAAAAACAAAGACAGGTTTCTAAATATGCTTTTCTACCGTCAGCAGCAACAGACCGCAGTTGTAATAGGGTATGTTCAATAAGTTCTTCATCGGTTGCCTCATATCCGAGCCAGCGGCGTGATTTGACTCCGGGAGCGTTTTTTAGATAGGGGATTTTCAATCCTCCATCGTCTGATAACACTGGCATGTGTGCCAAATTTGCATAAAATTTAGCTTTTAACAGAGCATTTTCCTTAAAAGTTTTTCCGGTTTCGACCGGTTCCTTGTCCCCTACTTTTACGTCGCTTAATGTAAAAACCTCAACTCCTTGTTTTTCCAGTTCCTGAAGACCAATTTTTATTTCAGCGATCTTACCGGGATTAGCGCTCGCGATCAGAAGTTTTTTCATTTATTATTTTGATGACTTTATTAATAGTCAGTTCAAGAACAAGATCGGCCGCTTTCAGACCAAAAGGTTTACCTGTTAATATCTGGTAAAAAGCGGTAAAAGCTTCTTTTGGTTTGATATCAATTTGTTTTATGCTGTCAAAAACCGCTTGTTTAATTTTTTCTTTATCTTGGTCTTTTAATTTCTCCAGATTGGCAGACAAAGTTTTCAGGAAATTTATTTGTTTTTCACCGGGGGTAAAAGGTTTGACCGATTCTTCGGTTTTGTTTTCCTGATATTTTTCCAGATAGATTTTTGCATATTTTATTCTTTCCTCAAGGATTTGTTTTTCTTCCGTAGTCAGCGATTGTTTTTTCTGGCTTTCAAAAAAAGTTATTAAATTATTATTCTTAGATTTAAGCAGATTGGAAACGGTTCTGAATCTTGGCAGGAACAGCCTTTTTTTTGGCAACGGATCGACTTCCGACAGTTCAATAATTCTGGCAAAATCCGATATAACCTCGCCTTGTTTTTTTTCAGGAATTTTATTTTCCAGTTTCAAAAAATAAGCATCAAGGCAGCGGTCATAATCATCAAAAAGGTTAGGGATAGTTTCACCATAAGGATTAAAGTCGAGATGGGTTTTGATCGGCGTTCTCACCTGCATGAATCGGAAAACTCCCGGCGGTAAGATCGAAGCAACTTCAACCGCGGAGCTCCCTACCCCTTTGGAAGATGACATTTTTTTCCCGCCGATAGTAAACCATTCGTAGCCGCCCAAAGAATCAGGCGGTTCAGTATCAAGGATCTCCCGGCAAAAATGAGATGCCATATCATACGACCCGCCAGATGACATATGATCCTTGCCCGAAGATTCAACTGTCACTCCGATGACTTTCCAGTGAGCCGGCCAATCCAGTTTCCAGGGCAGCTTGCCGTTTTCCGAAACCGGTTCGGTTTTTCCCTCGTGACCGCAGCCATTTGCCCAATCAACCATATGATATTCACAGCGGTAATAGACGTATTTACCATCCCATTTAAAGACACTGGTCGTTCCGATCTTTCCGCATTTTTCACAAACAGGACTATAAGGAAACCAGTTTGCCGGGCGTTCATTTTTTACCACCCGTTTATAAATATCCCGGACGACATCGGCCTTATCAAGAAATAGTCTTATTGTCTCGTTCATTTTGCCTGACCGGTAAAGTTCGGATGACCAGATGATCTGAGGGTGGCAGTTTAAGGAATTAAATACTTTGATAAATTCCCGGGCATAAAAATCCGCAAAGGACTTAAAGCCTTTTTCGGGCGAAGGGATCTTATATAAAGGAGCCCCCATATGTTTCCCCCATTTGTTCTTATCCAAATAAGAAGGCATTCCGTCCATCGGGTCCATGTCATTGAAGACGTAGGAAAATTTTGTCTTGACGCCCACCTGTTTTAATGCTTTAAAGATCAGGTCATGGACGATCACTCCCCGCAGTGAGCCGACATGGATACGGCCCGAGGGAGTTTTCATATCATCGGCCCACTCAAGCTTAAAATTCCGTTCTTTTAATCTTTTTGCATCGCGGTCTGCCCAGATCATATATATATTCTA
>CAYQTP010000034.1:0-8147 GCA_964420475.1 uncultured Gammaproteobacteria bacterium | reverse complement strand
ATCGCGGTTGTCCTGGATTTAAAACCCCAGGAAAGACAGGCACTACTTGAAGAGGTTGATTTAAAAGAAAAAATAAAAAAAGAAGTTGATTTTGTCAACAGGGAAATTAAAGTTTTGGAAATTGAATTCAGTCTTTCCTCAAAAACGCAGAAAAAGTTTGATCAGGGAATGAAAGAATCGATCTTAAGAGAAAAAATGAAAACCATTGAAGAAGAGTTAGGAGAAAAAGGGGAAGACAAGGACACGGCAGAATACCGGGAAAAAATCAAAAAGGCCAAGATGCCTCGTGAAGTTGAGGAAAAGGCGGAAAAAGAATTAAAACGCTTGAAGCAGATGTCCCAGTTTAATCCGGAAGCATCATATGTCAGAACATACTTGGATTGGTTGGTTGAACTGCCTTGGTCGGTTATGTCGGCCAATGATATTAAGATAAAGCAGGCGGAAAAAATTCTGGATGAAGATCATTATGGTTTGAAAAAAATAAAAGAAAGGATTTTGGAATATTTGGCGGTAATGGAAATGAAAAAAATCAAAGAAAAATCAACCAAGACAAAAAATAGACAACCGACCATTCTTTGTTTTGTCGGACCACCCGGTGTTGGAAAAACTTCCCTTGGAAAATCAATTGCCAGGTCATTGGGCAGAAAATTTGTCAAAATGTCTTTGGGAGGAATTAGAGATGAGGCGGAGATCCGCGGCCACCGAAGGACTTATGTCGGCGCTTTGCCGGGACGGATCTTACAGGGAATAAAACAGGCCGGTACAAAAAATCCGGTTTTTATGCTGGATGAGATTGATAAAGTCGGAAAAGATTACCGTGGTGATCCTTCGTCAGCTTTACTTGAAGCTTTGGACCCGGAGCAAAATCAGGCTTTTTCCGATCATTATCTGGAAGTTCCGTTTGACCTGTCAGATGTTTTTTTTATTACAACAGCCAATATTTTGGATACGGTCCCGGATGCATTGCTTGACCGGTTAGAGGTGATCCACTTTCCCGGTTATACCGAAGAGGAAAAATTTAACATTGCCAAAACCCACTTAATTACAAAACAGTTGGAGGCAAGCAGCTTAAGTCGAAAAGAAGGAATAATTACCGATGATGGATTAAAAACCATCATCAGAAGATATACCCGTGAAGCCGGAGTACGGGACCTGGAAAGACAGATATCAACGATTTTCAGAAAGTTAACCCGGGAGATCATTGAAAAGAAAGTTAAAAATAAAATCATTAATGCAAATAATATTTCCAAATATCTTGGTCCTTTTAAGTTTTCTTCATCAATGATCGAGGCAAAAGATACGATTGGAATAACAACCGGACTGGCCTGGACGCAGGCAGGCGGAGACATTCTATTTATTGAGGTGGCGATCATGCCGGGCAAGGGAGCTTTGACCTTGACCGGACATCTGGGTGATGTAATGAAGGAATCTTGTCAGGCAGCGTTATCATATATCAGGCCGCGCTGGAAACAGTTCGGGCTTGAAAAAGATTTTTTCCGTAAAATCGATATTCATGTTCATGTGCCGGAAGGAGCGGTTCCTAAAGACGGTCCTTCAGCCGGACTGGCAATTGCAACAGCGATGATTTCTGCCTTAACTAAAAATCCAACGGTAAGGACGGTTGCGATGACAGGTGAGATCACACTGCGCGGCCGGGCGCTGGAAATAGGCGGGATCAAAGAAAAAGTGATCGCCGCCCACCGGGCCGGAATTAAAACCGTTATCTTGCCCAAAGATAACAAAAAAGATCTGGAAGATATTCCAAAAAATGTTCTCAAAGACCTGAAATTTGTCTATGTCGATCATGTGGACCAAGTCCTGAAGGTAGCGCTAGCGAAGAAAAAATCTTCTTAATTTTAAATATTGTCCGCGGAACTTATCGGCGAGATTATATAGTTTATATAAATTTTTGTTTATCACCAGGTCGTAACTGCCTGTAAATTCCACAAATTTGGTTCCGTAGCCCTCTTTAAACCGTGTAAAACCGGACCACGGGTCATCTGTATCATAATTTGGCCCGAGAGATCCCCACATGTCAAATTTTTTAGCCCCTAATTTTTTCCCCAATTTAATTGCTTCCCACATCAATAAATTAGATGCCATTAAATTTCGATGTTGTTTTGATGTCCCACCATAGACATAATAGATTATTCCGTCTAAATAAAAAAGCTCATAAGCGGCCAGAGGAATATTATTGTAATAAGCAATCAAGATATGAGAAATTTCAGCTTTCAGATTATCCCAGACTATTTTATGGTAACGATGATCATGTCCAAAGTATTTTTGTCTTTTGGTAGTTTCAAAATAAAGTCTGGCAAAAGTCTTAAAGCCATTGTCATTAGATTCTTCTTTGACAACGACGCCTTTTTTTTCAGCTAAACGGATATTGTATCGTGTTTTGGAATGAAAACTCTTAAGAAGTTCATCTTCGGATTTGTTTAGATCCAATATTTGCGTCCAGGAAGGAAAAAGTGGATGCTTTGATTTTATTAATTTTTGATCTTTGATTTTTGATTTTTCTTCGTATGGTTCGATTTTTATGAAAATAACCTTATTCTTTTTTCCATAATCATAAAGATCGTCTAAAATTTTTTTAGATGGCATAGCTGATCTGGGAAGATAACCGATTTTATAATTGGTATTAGGAATTTTATGAAAAGTCAAAAGAAATCTATTTTTTCCATCGGTCATTCTTAGGGTTTCAATACCCATTTTTTTTCTTGCTTCTTCCCAAGCTTCGGATTGAAGAGGATGATTGATCATTTTACAGCTGTTTGTTTTATAACTTCAAGAGTTTGTTCTCCGCATTTTTCCCAGGAAAAGTCTTTAATCCGTTGCCTGCCCTTAGCAACTAATTCTTTTCTTAATACGTCATTTCCCTGAAGAGTATTTAGTTTTTCCAGTAAATCAGCGGGATTTTTAGGATCAAAATAAAGACTGGCATTTCCGCCGATTTCAGGTAATGATGAGGAATAAGAGGCGATGACCGGACAGTCAAAATTCATCGCCTCAAGAACAGGAATACCAAAGCCTTCGTAAAAAGACGGTAAAACAAGACAAAACGCATTTTTATATAACCAGATTAATTCAGGATCCGAGACATGATCTGTAAAAATGACCCTTTTTTCTAAATTTAATGTTTTAACTTTTTCAAAAATACTTTTATATAACCAGCCTTTTCTTCCGGCAATAATAAGCTTAAAATCCCTATTTGTTTCAATGAATATATTAAAAGCGTTGATCAACGTCTCTATGTTTTTCCGCGGTTGAATAGTGCCGACGAATAAGATAAATGGTTCTTTATTTTTTAATTTTAAACTGTTTTTTTGATTTTTGATCTTTGATCTTTGATCTTTCTTTTCGTATCCGTTATAGATAACGCTTATTTTATCTTCATTAACGCCATAATTTTTCAGAATGTCTTTTTTCGTAGTTTTTGAAACAGCAATAATTTTATTTGCTTTCTTAACCGAAAGCTTTGTCCAGTTTTTTAACTGCCATAGATCCTTTTTCGTAAAATCTTCCGGATAATAAAGATAGGCCAGATCATGGATGGTAACAACTTGAGGAACCGGGCAGACAAGGGGCAGGTAATGAGCCGGAGAAAAATATATATCGATATTTTTATTTTGCTGCATATATAACGGTAAAAAAATTTGTGACCAAAGAAAATTTCCGCTGATTACTTTATATTTAAAAAATCCGTTTTCTTCCGGAAGATCATCTAAAGGATCATTTTTCAGGTAGATATAAAATCTGACATTTTCATTAGCGGTTTTATTAAAATATTTAAGAATATTAAGGGCATAAACGGATACGCCGACCCTTTTTTTAACATTTGCCTCATTACCATCAACGCCAATTTTTATCATTAAATATTTTTATAAATTTTTATAAAGCGACTCAAGGTCTTTTGCGGTCTGGCTCCATTGATATTTTTCTTTAACAAGTTTGTAGGCATTATTTCTTATTTTTTCATACATATTTTTATTTTCTAATAATTGTCTTATTTTTTTGACAAATTCCTCTTGATTACTGGCAATAATAACATTTTTATTATTAGTAACTTCCAGACCCTCAATTCCAGTGACTGACGAAATAACCGGCATTCCTGATCCCATCGCGGCCAATATTTTCAATCTGGTTCCGCCGGGTCCGAATATTGGAGCAATGAATAACGTATTTTTCTTAAACAAATCTTTAACCTTATTGATATTGTCGGGTTCAATATTGACGATATTAATATTTTTATTTATCAAGCTGCCTAATTTTTTGGCATTTTGTCCGGCAATGATAACTTTGACATAAGGCAGCTCTTTAATTAACTGAGGATATATCTTATTGATGATAAATTTTGCCGCTTCAACATTTTGCAACCAGAAAAAATTTCCCTGGAAAAATATTATTGGTGATTTAAGATCTTTTTTTCCCAATTTGCTGATGATCATTTCATCACCGACACAATTTGGAATAATCGACGTTTTTAATGACGGTTCCTCTTTTTTAATTAATTTTTCATCCGAAGAAGAAACAACAACAACAGCATTGGCCTTCTTCCAGTAAAATCTTTCCCAGTATTTGAGTTTAATAATATCAATATCAAAGTAGATGAAAAACCTGAGATAAATTGGCAGAGAATTGACAAAATGTTTATAAACCTTATACTCTATTGTCTGTTCGACAAGAACGGTTGGAACTTTGGTTTCCGGTATATGAGGCATGACATAAAAAGTTTCCGCATGAATGACATCAAATTTTTCCTGATAAAGCAGACGGTTGATAATCGTCTTTGCCTCATCCGAATAGTTTCTGATTACAAGAAACGGTGAGGAAGAAAAAATTGTTTTAAAAATATTTTTAAATTGCCAGGGTGAAGACGGCCTTTTGCAAAGATATATCTTTCGGCAATATTTTTCCAGATAATATTCATATTTTTTTTCTTCGTCATTTTTATATAAAGCCACCAGGGTGATTTCATTATTTTGACTCAAATATTTAAGAAGATTATATGTCCGTATCTGGCCACCAGATGAAGGAGGATAAGGGACGTAAGGAGTGACCATCAAAATCTTCATAGCTTAAATAATGTAAATTTTTCATTTTCAAAAACAATTTTAAAATCAGGTTTCATAATATTAATTTCTCCTTCATTTGATGTAATTAAATATTTATAGTTTAGTTTTTTAAGTTCAATCGGGTCGCGGAAAATAGATGGTGCACCACGGCGGTTTGCCAAATATAACAAAGTTGTATCGCCGGTTCTGTCGGTAACAATCTTGTCTTCAGGATCGGTCAGACTATTTAATATATTTGCCTCCTGGACAAGTTCATGTGAATATATATAATAGTCGGTCACTTTGAAGTAAGAAAAATAAAAAGAAAAACCAAGGAGAAAAAAGACAAGTATTGACATGATAATAGGGCTAATGAAATCTTTTTTATAGACAAAAACAAAACTCAGGCCAACGCCAATCGTTATGGCTAAAACCGGCAAGATCAAAGTCTGATAATATTCATGTTGTAGGTTGCCGCCCTGGAAAACAAGGACATAAGCCATAGCGGAAACCAATAAACTCATCAGGAGGTATTTTTTGTGTTTAATTATGATTCCCAAAACCAAAAATACAGTTAAATATCCGCCTAAAATCAAATTATTAATTCTTTCAAAAAATATCCAGCGGAAAAATGAGGGCCGGAACAAAATACTTTTCAGACCCTGAGCCGTATTAGTTGAAGTAAATAGCCAATCGGAATAAGGAATACCTTCGGGAAAATTTTTTATATAAATTCTCCAACATATCAAAGGCAGAAGAGTAATAACAAAGTAAAAATAAAAATCGAGTTTTTTAATTAGATTAAATTTGTATTTTCGATAAAAAAGAACAATGACGGGGAGAAGATAAAAAATCAGCATCGGCTTGATCAGAAGGGATAAGGCAAAAAAAACGGCAGATAACAAATAATTTATAATAGATATTAAATTTTTTTCTTTATGATCGGAATTGAGATAAAAAAAGAATATTCCCAGCATGGTGAAAGCCAAAGCGTTGGTTTCCGGCAGGATCACCCTTGAGAAAAAAACGAAAAAGGGAAAAACAGCATAGATAATAGCTCCAAAAATTGCCGACAGGCGGTTATCTTCTTTTAGAAGCAAATAGTAAACAACCGAAATTATAATCAAAGAAAATATAATTGTTGTCAGTCTTCCCCAAATTTCAAGAGAAAAGACCGGCATCAATTTGTATAAAAAAGCAAAGATTGCATTATAAACCGGAAATTCAACCATCCGGTATCCCTGGGGGTTATCAATGCCCGACTGGACATTGGAAAGATCATCATATATAGGATGCAATAAATCAAAGCCGTTTTTGACAAAATTTCTGGCCACAGCCGCCGTATCGGCCTGACGCCACGAGTGAAAATCAGCCAAAGGAATGTTGATTTTATAAAGTCTCAAGACAAAAGCAATAACAAGAATGAAAGTCAAAATAAAAAAATCTTTTTTTTTAAAATTATTCTCTTTCATAGCCAGTAAAAATTCCCGCGACCAGCCAAAAAGTATAAGCAACTTTTGAAGCTTCGAAAACGTCTATATAAGTAGCGTTTATTAATAATGCAAACAAGCCAAAAATAAAACCTAAGGCCAATAGTTTATTTTCTTTTGAAAATTTAATAATTTTACCGTAAATATTTTTTACCAAAGAGAATAAAATTATTATGAATAACGTTGTGCCAAGCAGTCCGATCTCACCAAGCCAGCGTAAGAAATCATTGTCGGTAGCTTCCGTAATAGATGACGGACCGGTTCCCAAAATAGGATTTTTTCCAAATGCTTCAATTGCTCTTGGCCATTCGACCTGGATCCGGGTGGCAAAAGAGATATCGGAGACAATCGTATTGACCCCTCTTAGGTTGGCCGATAAAGAAGCCATTAGTTTATTAAATTCATTTTGACTAAGTTTTCCACCTGCCGATACAGTAGCTTCGTAAACTTGTTCTTGGATGATTTGTTTTTTGAAAGTTTCAATATTGGCCGCTACAGTTGCTTCGCTTGTTTGATCTTTTAGTTTGACGTAAAAAGAACCAGCCGGCAACTCCTTGGTGGTAATATTTTGATTGACGTATACGGAACCGGTTTTTTCGTTGACAAGAATTCTTTTTACTTGAAATGTTTTTAAAAATCTGTTTCCCAGATCTTTTGAGAATAACATTAAGCCGATTGTTAAGGCAATAACAAAGACAGTAAATAAATATTTTCTGATTATTAAAAGAAAAAATAATGTCGTAAGTACATATGCTCCAAAAGAAATTCTTGATGAGGTGTCTATAAGAACGGAAAGTGAAAGTATAAAAGTCAGTAGATAAAAATAATTTTTTTTGGAGAAAAAAAACAAAGAAAGAGTTATCGGAATAGCAAAGATAAGATAAGATGCCAGATCATAATGGCCGGCAAAGGTGGCGGAGATCCTGGCTTCCGGGGTAAGAAAAAGGATATAGCCTTTGGCATACTCAGGGTTCATGGTTTGAACGGCAGGAAAACCAAAGTATTTTTGGCCCAACCCGTACAAGGCAACAAAAAATACTGAAGTAATAAATAAGTTTAAGAACAGAAAAAATTCCTTGCGGCTTCTTATTACCGAAGAGGCAATAAAAAATACAATCATGTATTCCACTCTTCTTAATGAATGAAGAAGGGCAAGATGATAAAGAACTACCGTTTTTCCTATAAAAATTGCCCAAAATGCAGAAGCAAAGACCGCCAGCCAATAAAGAATGAACAGCCACAAATAAGTTTTATTTAACTTAACTTTTTTTCTGATAAGCTGAATGACAAAAAGGAGGGTCATAAAAGCTAAATAGATATCCTCAAACCTGATGGCAATATATGTATAATCAATCATTCTGATCGGGAGTTTTGGCCAAAGAGGAACCAAAAAAATAAAGATTGAAAGAAGTATCTTTATCAGGTTGTCATCTAAAAACTTAAAAAATCTTAAAAGCTTGTCCATAGGTTTCAATCAAATATCGGTCACCTTTAATTTTACCAATTAAATAAGAAATTAGGGCTTTAATTTTAAGGATGATAAGAAGAGCTGTTTGATGTAAGGCGGAGTAATGTTTTTTGTAAAAAAACAGAAATCCCCGGT